>NZ_FPBI01000012.1:0-222530 GCF_900116595.1 Mesorhizobium sp. YR577
GTGGAACGAGCACGGCGCAAATGCCACTGCCCAAAACCATGCGGAGAACCCGCGGCGTCTTGTCCATGGAATGTACATGGAGCGGGCGTTGTGACCGGCCGACTTCGGGACAGACACCGAGACGGGCGGTCGAAAGATCGCAGAAAAATACAAAAGATGAGCGAGATTTCGGCCGCCCGTCTTTCCCGATCTTTGACAATAGCCAGATGCGAAAGCAGGCGTGGCGATGAACAGGTGCGTCCTTCGAGGCTCCCCTTCGACAAGCTCAGGATCGCACCTCAGGATGAGGGAGGGTGTGCCGGCAGAAGTCCCTTTTCATGAAGGGTAGGAACGTCTCCGGATCAGGAATAGCGCCAACCTCCCTCATCCTGAGGTGCGAGCGTAGCGAGCCTCGAAGGACGCACCGGAATGCACCCAGGGACGGGGCGTGGCGATGATGAAGTGCGCCTCTCCTTCTCCCCTTGTGGGAGAAGGTGGCCGACCCGAAGGGGAGGTCGGATGAGGGGTGTTGGAAGAAATGCGACGAGGGACGGGTAGCTATGCCTGCTACGGCTGTTCGGAACAGACGGCACTCCGTCCAGCACCCCCCATCCGTCTTGGCGCTGCGCGCCAATCCACCTTCTCCCACAAGGGGAGAAGGAAGGGCGCAGCCTCAGCCCCGCCTGAACACCGCCACGCCGCATGGCTCCAGCAACTCATTGCCGAGCAGCAGCGATTTTCCTTCCGTCCACTGGCCTATATCGATCGGCTCCGGGCCGTAGTTGAAGATGTAGCGCATCGGGCCGTTGTCGCGGATGCGGATGTCGCGCGGCAGGCGCTGGATGGCGATGCCGGCCTTGCCGCAGAGATATTCGACCACGCGCGCGGCGTAAGCGGCGTTGGGCTGGCCGGCGAGATAGTGGAAGGCACCGCCAGCGTCACAGCAGAAGGCGACCTCGTGGTCCTGCGACCGGTCGATGACGCGAACACCCTCGCCGGCGACGAGGAACTCGCGCCAGGTCTCGAAGGCCGAGACATTGGCAGGTTCTTCGATGGGAATCGCGAAGGGCGGTTCGAACGTTTCCGAGCGCCTGACCTTCACCGGAATGCGGCCCTGCAAGCCCTCGCCCGGCGGCAGTGCATCGGGAACGCGGAAGTCCGGCGTGCGTGACCCGGTTCGCGGGCCGGCAAGCACGATCTGGCCGTCGCCTCCGAGGGCTGCGGCAAGCTCTTCCGGCACCGAGAACAGGCCGGGCAGGAGAACGAGCCTGTAGCCTTGCACCGCCTCCGGCCTGGCCGGCACGATGTCGACCGAGATGCCGAGCGCGCGCAGGGCGCGGTAGAAAATCAGGATCAGGCGCGCATAGGAAAAGGACCTTCCCTGCGGCTGGATCGACCACGCCCAGGCGCTTTCATAGTCGAAGACGATGGCGACCCGTGCCGGCGTCGTCTCGACCCTGGCGCCCAGATTTTCCAGCTCGCGCGAAACCGCGCGCACGACATGAAAGGCTTCGTTGGGCGCAGCATTCGGCAGCAACAGGCCCTCATGCATCTGCTCCTGTCCGAAGGGCGCCTGGCGCCAGCGGAAATAGCTGACCACCTCCGCACCCGCCGCAAAGGCCTCCCACGCCCACAGGCGGATGGCTCCCGGCGCGGGCGCGGGATTGTGGGCGGCCCAGTTCACCGGGCCGGGTTGCTGCTCCATGACCCACCAGCGACCGCGCCCGCAGGCGCGATAGAGATCGTGGTTGAAGGCCTGGAAATCGGGATCGCCGACGCGCATGTAACGCTGCCGGCGCTCTGGATCGGAACTGTTTTCGAGAAAGCCGAGCGGATAGGAATCCCACGAAGCGGCATCGAGATCGGCGGAGAGCGCGAAATGATCGAAGCCGGTGAAGCCGCCCATGAAATTGTGCAGGATCGTGCGGCCGGGCGAGTACTTTCTGATGATGTCGGTCTGGAGCCGGTTGAAGGCCACCACCTGTTCCGACGCATAGCGCCGAAAATCCAGCCGGTGTGCGGGAGCGGCTTCGGTGACGGTGAGATTGGGCAGTTCGATCTCGTCGAAGGAACGATACTCCATCGACCAGAACACGGTGCCCCATGCCCGGTTCAGCGCCTGCGGCGACTGGTATTTTCGCGACAGCCAGTCGCGAAAGCCGGCAAGAGCGGCCTTGGAATAGCTCAGCACCGTATCGTGGCAGCCATATTCATTGTCGGTCTGCCAGGCGACGATGCCGGGATGGGCGCCGAAGCGCTCGGCAAGCGTGGTGACGATGCGGGCGCATTCGGCGCGATAGGGAAGATGGCTGAAGCAGTAGTGCCGGCGCGAGCCGAAACCGCGTGTGCGGCCTTCGGCATCGACCGCCAGCATATCGGGCATGGAATCGACCAGCCATTTGGGCGGCGTCGCCGTCGGCGTGCCGAGCACGATGTCCAGGCCCTCGCCGTGCAATGTCTCGATGGCGCGCTGGAGCCAGTCGAAATCGTAGCGGCCGGGTTCCGGTTCGAGCCGCGACCAGGCGAATTCGCCGATGCGCACAAGGCCGATGCCGGCTTCGCGCATCATGCGCGCGTCGATCGCCCACCGCTCCTCCGGCCAATGTTCGGGATAGTAGCAGACGCCGAGTTTCTGGACGGTCATCGGCGCAACCCCGGATCAGATCAGGACGCGCGGCTCGAAACGGCCTTTCACCGGCAGGTCCAGCAGCAAGGTCTTGCCGGCCGTCGGGTCGGCCTTTCGCGCTGCCGCATCCATGCCTTCCTGAGCGGTGGTGACGGCAAGGCGATCGGCATTCGCGCCGACAAAAGCCGGGCAGGACGGCTGCAGCGTACCGACTTCGATGGTGCGGATGCGCTTGCCGTCGGGCGAATAGGCATCGACGCAGGACGCGCCCCAGCGCGCATTCCACAACACGCCGTCGGCGTCGACCACAGAGCCGTCGAGGCCACCCTTCTTGCCACTGTGATCGAAGAACACTTTCGGCTCGCCGACCGGCAGCCCGGTCTCGGGATCGCAGCCGACGCGGTAGAGGATGTTTTCCCTGGTGTCGGTGTAATAGGCGGTCGCGCCGTCAGGCGAAAAGCAGATCGAATTCGGGATCGAAATGTCGGGAAACAGTTTACGGAACTCGCCCTTGAAGAACCAGTAGATCGAGCCGGCCTTGCGCTCGGCTTTTTTGCCCATCGTACCGACCCAGAACGCGCCGCAGGGGTGCACGCGCGAATCATTGGAGCGGGTCGATGGATCGTCCGCCTCGATGGCGAAATGCGGCGTGACCGCACCGGTCCTGACATCGCGGATGTTCAGGCCGCTTTCGGTCATCAGCAGTTGATGACCGTCATTGATGACAGCCAGCGCGCTCGTCATTTCGGGCAGGTCATGGACAATCGTCTCCCCGCCGGCGACGCGCTTTTCGAGCAGCTTTTTGCCCAGAATATCGAACCAGAACAGCGTGTCGGTGGCCGGATCGTAAGTCGGGCCCTCGCCGAGATGGCAGACATGTTCGGACAGGATCGAGACGCCGGTTTTATCCATCGAGCTTTCCTCCGAAAACGGCATCATAGGCGCTGACGGCCGCATGCGCACGGTCGCGAACCTCGGCCACGCTCATGCCCGGCTTGAACAGGCTTGAGCCGAGCCCGAAGGTTCGGACGCCGACCTTGGCGTAGCCGGCGAAATCGGTTTCCGACACGCCGCCGACCACACCGACAATGGTCTCGGCCGGGAGGACGGCCTTGATCGCGGCAATACCGCCGGGTCCGAGCACGTTTGCCGGGAAGAATTTCAGCGCCGATGCGCCAAGGCCGATCGCCTGGAAGGCTTCCGTCGGGGTGAAGATGCCGGGCATGGTGACCATGCCGTGGTGGTTGGCGCGGTTCATGACGCCGGCATCGATGTTGGGGCTGACCAGAAGCCGCCCGCCGGCATCATGCAGCCGGTCGACATCCCGCGGCGTTAGCACCGTGCCCGCGCCGATCAACGCCTTGGGGAGTTTCGCGACCAGGCTTTCGATGGAGGTGAAAGGCTCCGGCGAATTGAGCGGCACTTCGATGGCCTCGATGCCGGCTTCGAAAATCGCGCTGCCGATGTCGACCGCCTCTTGCGGCTTCAAGCCACGGAGGATGGCTACAAGGCCGCGGCGGAGTTCTGGAAAGGGTGTCGTCATGCCTGCGTTCCGATGCTGCCAATCATGCCATTGTGTCTTGCCGCCGCAAACAGGCCGGCGCGTACCACCGCATCGCCGTCGACGACGCGGACCTCGCGGCCGGCCATGTGCAGGGCAGATTCATAGAGCTTCGCCAGGCTGCTCGACGCAACCAGCGTAACCGGGCCGCTCGTCTCGGCAAAGCGCCTTGCCGCCGAGGCGATCTCGGCGCCGATGAGCAGGCCGGAAAGGGCGGCCGCCGCATCGGGCGGCGACAGATCGAGAAGCAAACTCGAGGCGCGGATGCGAAACAGATGCGCGCCGATGTCGCCGCCCTCCGACAGCGCATTCGCGCACCAGTGGCGGAAGGTCGCGTTGTCCGGCGAGACGGAAACCGGGCTCTCGCCAAGCGAATGCCGGAGAATGGACTGGCGCGACAGCAGCGAAAACAGCTCGCCGGTCAGCCAGCTGCCGAAACCGGAGACTGCGCCGTTATTCGTCTCGACCCATTTCGAATGCGTGCCCGGCATGCAGACGAGATGACTTCCCGACGACAGCTCTGCGATGCCGGCAAGCTGGGTCTCCTCGCCGCGCATGACATCCGGCGCAGTCTGATCGCGCTGGGCGATGCCCGGAATGATGCGCACGTCGCGGCGCGTGCCGGGCGCGGCTACGGCGCCGGCAAGGATGTCGCCAATGGATGCCGGGACGAAGACATAGGGCGCCTCGATCCAGCCCTGGCGCGAGCCGGCCATGCCGCAGATGATCACCGGGAGCGTTGCCGGCGCACCCATGGCGTCGAGATGGCTCTCGAGCACGTCGGAGAAGCCGCCCGGCTTCACCGAAAGCAGTCCCTCGGCGCTGCGCCGCTCGGCCAGAGCGTTGCCGTCCGCATCCAAAAGCCAGACGCGCAGATGCGAGGTGCCCCAATCGGCTGCGGCGATTGCCGGGTTTGGCATTAGAGATAACCTCCGTCGACGATCAATGTTTGCGCCGTCAGCATGCGCGATGCATCCGAAGCCAGAAACAGGCAGGTGCCGACCATATCCTCGGGCAGCATCACCTGCTTGATGCTCTGCTTGGCGACATGAGCGGCAAGCGTCTCGTCGGTCACCCATAATTCGCGCTGCCGCTCGGTGATGACCCAGCCGGGAGCCACCGCGTTGACGCGAATGTTGTGCGGGCCGAGATGGCCGGCAAGTCCCTTGGTCAGGCCGATAATGCCGGCCTTGGCCGCCGTGTAGGACGGCATGTCGGGATGGTTGATCAGGAATGAGGTCGAGGTGAAATTGATTATGGAGCCACCGCCCGCCGCCTTCATGCCCGGCACGACGGCCTGCGCGCTGAAGAAATGCGGGCGCAGATTGATCGACTGGTTGTTGTCCCAATAGTCGACCGTGACATCCTCGACGGCGTGACGCTCGTCGAAGGCGGCATTGTTGATCAGTGTCGTAACCGGCCCATGCGCCTCGATTGCCTGGGCGACGGCGGCGCGCAGGGCATCGATGTCACGGAGATCCGCCTTGATGAACAGAGGGCGGACGCCGGCACTCTTTTCGACGTGCTCGCACAGCGCCTCGCTCGCTGCTTGAGCGATATCGACAAAGGTCACCTTAGCGCCCTGACGCGCAAATCCCTCGGTTAGGGCCGCACCTATGCCGGAACCGCCGCCGGTGATCAGGACAGACGTTCCCTGAAGATCGGTAAACTGCGCGGACGGCATCATGGCATCTTCCCCCTCGACCTCTCCTGGTCCGCGTATGGAATGCACCAAGAGGCGACGAAGGCCAAGAGGAGAATTCTATGCCTGCAGGACGCTACGGGCTTGGGAGCGACAGCTGTGACGTTTAAGCACCGACCCGCCGCGCACCGCGAAAGGCATCGCGCAGATAGCCGAGCGTGGCGTCGGCATCTGCCGGCTTGCCGAAGAGATAGCCCTGCCCGCCGCCGCAGCCGAATTCGATGAGACGGCTGGCCTGCGCCTCCTGCTCGATGCCTTCGGCTACCACATCCATGCCCAGCCCCTCGCACATGGCGAGGATGGCGCGGATGATGTGTTCGGACGGCCTGTCCTCCAGTATCGAGGACACGAAGGCGCGATCGATCTTGAGCTTGTCGAACTGGAACTCGCGCAGGCGGCCGAGCGAGGACTGGCCGGTGCCGAAATCGTCAAGCGAGACGCGGATGCCGCAGCGGCGCAGATCGTTGACGATCTTCTCGGCGGAGGCCGGGTCCGTCATCAGGCCAGTCTCGGTGATCTCGATCTCGAGGCGGCGCGGATCGAAGCCGGTTCGCTCCAGAATGGCCAGTATGTGAAGGCCGGTGTTCTGGTCGACAAGCTGCGACGGCGACAGGTTGAACGACAGGAACAGGTCTTCGGGCCAGTTGCGGGCGGCTTCGGTCGCCTTGCGCAGGACAAGCTGCGACAGCGGGCCGATGATGCCGCGTTCCTCGGCGATCGGGATGAAGACGACCGGCGAGACGAAACCGAGATCGCGGTCGGTCCAGCGGGCAAGCGTTTCGAAACCGACGACGCGCCGTGTCTTCAGGTCGACGATCGGCTGGAAATGCGGCTCGACCTCGCCGGCCGAAACGGCGCGGCGCAAGGCCTGCTCGATGCGGGTGACGCGCTTGGCCGCCTCCTCCATTTCGCGCGTATAGACGACGACGCGGCCCCGGCCCGAGCGCTTGGCGTGATAGAGCGCAGTCTCGGCCTTGTTGACCAGTATCTCGGTCGTCTCGTCACCCGAATAGAAAAGCGAGCAGCCGACCGAGGCCGACAGCCTGGCGGTTCGCTCCCCGACATCGTAGGGCGCCGAAAGAACCTCGATCAGCATCCTCGCCCTTTCGGCGGCGGCGTCCTCCGAAAACACCATGGGATAGAGGAACGCGAACTCGTCGGCGCCGATGCGCGTGACCGCCGAATGCCCGTCCATGGCGGCACGCAGGCGCATGGCTACCTGGATGAGGATATCGTCGCCGGCCTTGTGGCCGAAAAGATCGTTGATCGGCTTGAACCCGTCCAGATCGATGATGCCTACGGTGAAAGGCGCGGGGTCGTCAGCGCGGTCGCTGATGAGCCTGTCGACCTTGTCGAAAAAGCGCCGGTGATTGCCGAGCCCGGTCAAAGGGTCGGTAAAGGCAAGATCGGTGTTCTCCCTGGTCTCGTCAAAGCCGAACGACGGCTGCATCATGGTCCCCGCAGTTTTTTTCGTGATTTGCGCGCAACAATGCCAGCAAACCGTTTAGGAAACGTATCGCGATTCACCGTTTTTCGCCGGCAAAAGAGGCATCAGAATTGGGTGCGTGACAAGGCCGAAGACCATGCCCTGCAATTACCGATCCAGGACGACCCGGTAGAGTTCCAGCGGCTTCCCCGTGCTTTCGGAGACGGGTTCAAGCCAATCCGGCACTGCCCCCTTCATCATGCCCGCAAGCAACCCATCGGGAGCACGGTCCGTCAGAATCCTGTTCTCGTCGTTGCCTCGGCAAAGCGCGACAAGACCGACATGACGCGCTTCGACAATTTGCCGGGCTTCATCTGGCGATCCCATCAGGGCGTCCAGCGCCAGAAGGTTTCCCTCGATATTGCGGTGATAGGGGCCGGAGAAAACGCGGTGCCCGCTGTAGGCAAGGATAGGCGAACCCAGATTGGAGATCGCCAGAACGGTCGCTGCCGGCAAGCCGGCGAGCACGGCAAAGTCTGTTTCCCGCTGGCAGGCGGCAACCGACGCGGCCTGCGCCTCGGGCTTCTGCGACTCGCCTTCGAGAACGGCCGAAGCGGCGGCGGCGGCGGTCGTCCAGCTCGCATTGAGCGAGATCAGCCATACCGCGGCCATCCTGAGAGACGCAGACGTAGACGGGCTTTTTTCCGCCCGCGCACGCCAGTTTCCGACCCACGCCGAAAGCGGGATAACGGCGAAGGCGATCGAGAAGGTCGACCCGCGCACCTGCCACACGCTGACCATGAAGGCCGCGATCAGCACAGCAGCGACAAGGATGTCCTGCCGCTGCCAGCCTTGACGGCGAAGACGCAGCAGCATCCAGCCGATCGCCAGCAACGGCGTGATGTAGCGGGCGAAGAGGGAGGCGGGATCCTGGACAATGAGCTCGAACAGCGACTGCGCCTCGGAGACATGGTCGAGCCAGTCCGCCTTAAGTCGCGCATCGAGACCCGAATATGGTGCGGAGATACATTGCGGAAAGGCAAGGACCAAAGTCGCGCCGACGCATGCGCCGAGCAAGGCAAGGCCAAGCAGGCGGCGGCCGCGCGTGCGCGTGAAACCATCGAGGGATGCGACGGCCGCAAGACCCACGCCGGCAATGGCCGCCAGCGCGAATTGAACGACCGAAAAGGCGTCACACTGGGCTTCGCCCCAGCCAGAGGCCGAAACCGTGACGAAGAAGACGGCAGCCGACACCACGGCAAAGCCGAGCCCGAAATCGCGGGCAATATGCCTTTCGCCGGTACCGTCGAAGAGAAACAGACCTGCAACGCAGAGGCCGATCACCGCCACATAGGGCGCGGTCTCCATGCCGACCGCCAGCATCAGCGCTGCACATACACCCGACATTACGGCGGCCAGCCGGTTGTCCGGCGCCTCGAGAAGCAGGCACAGGCTGCCAGCGGCGAGCATGAGCTGGATGTTGTGATGATCGAGTGCGGCGGGCTGATAGATGCCTAGAAAATGAAGGGCCGCAGCACCGATGATGACAGATGGCAGGACAGCGCTTTCCCCGCCGAAAATACGCGCGGCGCGCAGGATGAAAAACAGCGTGCCGCAATAGAGCAGTGCCGGCCAAAGGATGCGCGCGACGGTTTCGCCAAGGCCAACACTGCCCGTCAGCGCCGAAACGGCAAGGATGATCGCGGCGATCGGCGCGTCGACCAGCCTGGACCAATGCATGACGAAACCGCCCTCAGGCCCCATGCGGTATTGATGCAGATCGAACCAGCCTTGGCCGCCGAGCAGGTCGCGGACTTCGACCAGTCGAAGCAGGCTGTCATTGTCGCCGCCGAGGTTGGACAATGTCCTGAAACCGGTCGCAGCATTGATGGCCAAAACGACCAGCGTCGCGCCCAGCGCAAGGGCAATATCCCTGCTCGCCGGCGAAAGGCCCGCCGCCCGTCTTGCGATCGTTGAATGCAATCCGCTCATTCGCTCACAGCCCGCCCATAACCCGACGTGACCCTAATCCGCGCAGTTCAACAAACGGTAAAGCTAGCGTCCGCCGCCATGTCCCGGCTTGTCCGGAAAAACCCAGAGCGAGGAGACGACATAGCTGACCGTGCTTGCAACGGCCGTGATGAGGACCGACATCGCCAGCGGTGACATCTGGAAGCGATCGACGGCGATATGGGCGAGCACGCCCGACAGCAACGCGCAGCCGGCCTGCAAGACGAAATAGCGCGGCAAAGCGTGGCCATGACCGTGTGCTGCGCCGAACGTCCAGCCGCGCTGCGCCGAATAGGCCACCACGAAGGCCACGGCATAGGCGATGAGGCCCGCCGCGAAAGGCGGCAGGCCGATGGAAGCCAGCACATAAGATAGAACAAGCAGGAGCGCAGCCGCGCCGACGCCGACCGTCACGAAACGAACGAACCGCAGGCGAAAGGCCGTTTGCAGCATCGCCGTCATCAGGAAGCTTGGGCGCGTGCTGCTGCCTCGGCGACGATGGTTTCGCCGGATTTGCGGCGCATGACCGGGATTTCAAGGACGCCGAGCAGGAAGGCCGAGAAAAACACCTGCATCGCGATCACGATCAGCGTCAGCCCGAATACGACCACGCGCGGGATTTCCGGGTCGTTGAGCGGCCCAAAACTCAGGCTGGCCCAGGACAGGGTCGCGTAGCCGAAGAACGAAAGGCCAGCCAGCAGGCAGACGCCTGCGCCGAGCGCCAACCGGTCGGTGCTGATATGGCGCGTGAGCCAGTCCGAACGGGCATTGCCCGGCAGGATGCCGGTGATGTCGGCGTAATATCGCGACAGGACACCGAAGGTGGTGAGCTGCACGCCGGCGACGATCATGAAACAGGCCGCGACGAATGTGTTGAGGTCGAGCGAAAGGTTGTCGACGACCTGCAGCGGACCGAAGAAGAGCAGCGTCGAAAGCAGGAGGCCGAGCGCGCAAAGGCTCATGCCTGGAATGAAGAACAGCCAGCGCGGATTGTACATCAGCAGGAATTTGAGATGACGCCAGCCATCGCGCCACGTCTTGAGATGCGGCGGGCGGCTGCGGCCGTCCGGCTTCAGCGTGGTCGGCACTTCCTCGATGCGCAGACCGGCGAGCGCGCTGCGCACGACCATTTCGCTGGCGAATTCCATGCCCGCCGTCTTGAGGTCCAGATCCCGGATGCGCTCGGCATTAAAGCCGCGCAGGCCGCAGTGAAAGTCTCCCGCCTTGATGCGGAAAAACAGCCGGCCAAGGAAGCTCAGCACGGGATTGCCGAGATAACGGTGCAGGACCGGCATGGCGCCGGCTTCGACGCCGCCCTGAAAACGGTTGCCCATAACCAGGTCCGCACCCTCACGAAGGCGCGACACGAAGGCATCCAGCGCGCAGAAATCGTAGGAATCGTCGGCGTCGCCCATGATGATGAAGCGTCCGCGCGCAGCCGCTATCCCGCCCTGAAGGGCTGCGCCATAGCCCCGCGCCTGAACGGGCACGACCCGGGCGCCAAGGCTGGTGGCGATGAGCTGCGAACCGTCGGTGCTGCCATTGTCGGCTATGAGAACTTCGCCAGAGACGCCGGCTTGCTGCAAAAAGTGCTGCGCCTTGCCGATGCAGGTCGCAAGCGTTTCAGCCTCGTTGAGGCAGGGCATGAGAATGGTCAGTTCGATCTGATCTTCAGAGACTGCCCGGATTGGCGTGACTGCGTTCATGACCACCCTCGACAAGCGTGCTCTTCGGCACGTCTGCCAGCTTCTTAGCCGAGAATGATTGGCGTCCTGTTAACGCGGTCATGACATTCCGAGACATTTGCGTGAGGTGAAGTCTGGGCACCCCGGCGGATGCAAGGTCGCCATTGGCAGATGCCGGGCAAAGCTATACATCCTCTCGACGATAAAAGCCCGCAGCGCCGGAGAAGCCTTCATGCCGCTCAACATCGCCGTCCAGATGGACCACATCTCCACCGTCAACATTGCCGGCGACACCAGTTTCGCGCTCTCGCTCGAGGCGCAACGGCGCGGGCACAAGCTGTTCCATTATACGCCTGACCGGCTGTCGATGATCGGCGGCAAGGTGTTCGCGCGGCTGGAAACGCTCGAGGTGCGCGACGAGAAGGGCAACCATTTCACGCTCGGCGAGCCCGTGCGCACCGATCTCTCGGAAATGGACGTGGTGCTGCTGCGGCAGGACCCACCCTTCGACATGAACTACATCACCACCACGCATATACTGGAGCGCATTCACCCGAAGACGCTGGTGGTCAACGACCCGGCCTGGGTGCGCAATAGCCCGGAAAAGATCTTCGTCACCGAGTTTCCCGACCTGATGCCGGAAACGCTGATCACCAAGGATCCTCTGGAGGTGGCGGCCTTCCGCAAGGAGTTCGGCGACATCATCGTCAAGCCGCTTTACGGCAATGGCGGCGCGGGCATCTTCCATATGCTTGAGGCAGACCGCAACCTCGCCTCGCTGCTGGAAATGTTCGGCCAGATGTTCCGCGAACCCTTCATCGTCCAGCGCTATCTCAAGGATGTGCGCAAGGGCGACAAGCGCATCATCCTGATCGACGGCGAGCCCGTCGGCGCCATCAACCGCGTGCCTGCCGAGCACGATTCCCGCTCCAACATGCATGTCGGCGGCCGCGCCGAAAAGACGGAACTGACCGAACGCGAGCGTGAAATCTGCGCGCGCATCGGCCCCTCGCTCAAGGAACGCGGTTTCATCCTCGTCGGCATCGACGTGATCGGCAACTACATGACCGAGATCAACGTGACTTCACCGACCGGCGTGCGCGAGGTCAAGAAATTCGGCGGGGCCGACATCGCCGCGCTGTTCTGGGATGCGGTGGAAGCGAAGCGCTGAGGCGCAGCGCCCAACAAACGCCATGGAATGTTCCAGCGTTGCAACCGGCATCAACCCGGTTGCAATCTGGACGGCAATTTTGTTCCCGTCTTGTTCTTGATTTGCTCTACAATCTATGCTTGTCTGGCCTGGGGTTATCACTGGGTTGGACATCTCGCTGATGTCCGGCGGCACGTCGGGGGACGGCATGGTATCGCGCGTACGCACGGTTGCATTTCAGGGCATCGAGGCGGTTCCCGTCGACGTGCAGGTGATGGTCGCGCCCGGTAAAGTCGGCATGCATATCGTCGGCCTTGGCGACAAGGCAGTGGCCGAGAGCCGCGAGCGGGTGCAGGCGGCGCTTCACGCATCCGGTCTGTCGATGCCGTCCAAGAAGGTCACCGTTAATCTCGCACCGGCAGACCTGCCGAAGGAAGGCAGCCACTACGACCTGCCGATCGCGCTCGGCCTGATGGCGGCACTTGGCGCCGTGCCGGGCGATGCTCTTTCCGGCTATGTCGTGCTTGGCGAATTGTCGCTCGACGGCACGATCGCCGCAGTGTCCGGCGCGCTGCCGGCAGCTATGGCCGCCAATGCCGAAGGCAAGGGCCTGATCTGTCCGGCGGCGTCCGGACCGGAAGCGGCATGGGCAGGCTCGGAGATCGACATACTGGCGCCGCGAAGCCTGATCGGCATTGCCAACCATTTCCGCGGCACGCAGGTTCTGTCGCGGCCGGAGGCAAGCATCCACGCACCAGCTTCGGACCTGCCGGATCTTGCCGATATCAAGGGGCAGGAGAGCGCCAAGCGCGCGCTGGAGGTGGCCGCTGCCGGCGGTCACAATCTGATGATGGTCGGGCCGCCCGGATCGGGAAAATCCATGCTCGCCCAGCGCCTGCCCTCCATTCTGCCGCCGCTGGCGCCCAAGGAACTGCTCGAAGTCTCGATGATCGCCTCGGTTGCCGGCGAGCTCGCCGGCGGCAGGCTGACCGACCGGCGGCCCTTTCGCGCACCGCATCATTCGGCATCGATGGCGGCGATGGTCGGTGGCGGCCTTCGCGTGCGTCCGGGAGAGGTTTCCCTCGCCCACAATGGCGTTCTGTTCCTCGACGAATTTCCGGAGTTCTCGCCTCAGACGCTCGACGCGCTGCGCCAGCCGCTCGAAACCGGCGAGTGCATGATCGCGCGCGCTAATCACCGCGTCACCTATCCGGCGCGCATCCAGCTGATCGCGGCGATGAACCCGTGCCGCTGCGGCATGGCCGGCGAGCCCGGTTACCGCTGCGCGCGCGGTCCGCGCTGCCAGTCGGACTATCAGGCGCGGATTTCGGGACCGTTGCTGGACCGCATAGACCTGCGCATCGAGGTGCCGGCGGTTTCGGCGAGCGATCTGATCCGGCCCGGTGCCGCAGAAAAGAGCGCCGTGGTGGCGGCACGCGTGTCGGCCGCCCGCGCCATTCAGCGGGACCGTTTCGAGCGCATCGGCGCATCGGCGTCGCTCACCAATGCGCATTGCGCAACCGCGCTCATCGAAGAGATCGCCAAGCCTGATGCCGCCGGGCTGTCGCTGTTGCATGATGCGAGCGAAAAGCTCGGCTTTTCGGCGCGCGCCTATCACCGCGTGCTGAAAGTGGCGCGCACTTTGGCCGATCTCGACGGCAGCGAAACCGTCGGCCGCATTCATCTCGCGGAGGCTATTTCCTACAGGATGACTGGTGAGCGGCTCGCACAGGCAGCCGCGTGAAGGAGACGGTGCCTGCTGCGAAAAGCACGGCAGGATATAACGTACCTACTGAACCGCGCCGACGAGCGGTGCCTGGCCTTCGCGGATCGTGACCCAATGGCCGGTGTGATCGCTGGCCTGACGCTTGAGGAAGCGATAGCCGGTTTCGTCCCACTGGCGCACGGCATCCGTCAGATTGTCGAGGATGAAGTCGCCCTTGTCGGTTCGCACGGTCAAAACGGCATGGCCTTCGCCATCCGGCTTGCGTACGACGGTTATCAGCAGGTTGGATACCGACAGACCCTTGTGGATCAGCTGCCGGCGCTTTTCGAGCACATAGTCTTCGCAATCGCCGACGCCGTTGTCGGGATAGGCCCAGACCTCGTCCTTGCCGTAGATATCGAAATCGTTCATCGGCGTGACGGCACGGTTGACCTCGAGGTTGACGGCAACAAGCGTCTTCCAGAGAGATCCGGTGACATGTTCCGGAACCGAGTTGCGCGAGCGTATGGAACATTCAGAGGGATTGATCTTGCAGAATTCGTAGTGACCGATCGGCTGCGAGGTCAGGCCACCCGTGACCATCGGCGACGACGCGAGAGCAGGCGAGATCGACCACGCAGTCGCCGTCAAGCCGATCATCAATGCCACGCGCCTGGATGCGCGCCATGCTTTCGGTGAGGAGTTCATTGCCCCGGTCCCGTTCGCCCTGTTTGTTAACAAAACGTTAAGGTCCGTGATGGGTCAATGTCAATTACAGCGAAGGGATGATTGACTTCATGGTTACCGACGAGGCCGGACAGCGACGATTTTGCAACAGAAGGCCCGGCCCTCAGGCAAATTGGTGGATCGGTCTACACGTATAGGTCGAGCGCAGGGTATCGGAACCCACAAGCATCCCTGTCCTGATCAAAAGGACAGGGTGTTATCCGCGTCCTACACTCAACGGCGGTCAGGACTTGCCGGAGCGCACCAGTCGCGGCTTCTGCTGCACGCGGCTTTGCCGGCCATAGCTGTTGATGAAATCGGCAATGCGCGGCACGATCTCCGACCGGAAGCGCGAACCGTTGAACACGCCATAGTGACCGACGGCCGGCTGCATGTAGTGCGCGCGCATCTCGTCAGGGATGTTGACACAGAGATCATGGGCCGCCTGGGTCTGCCCAAGGCCTGAAATATCGTCGTTCTCGCCTTCGATCGTCAGCAGCGCCACATTGCGGATGGCAGTCGGATCGACCGGAACGCCGCGATGGGTCATCTCGCCCTTCGGCAAGGAATGACGGACGAACACCGTATCCACCGTCTGCAGGTAGAATTCGGCGGTCAGGTCCATCACCGCCAGATATTCGTCATAGAAGTCGCGGTGCTTTTCGGCGCCATCGCCATCGTGCTTCACAAGGTGCATGAAGAAGTCCTTGTGGGCGATGATGTGCCGGTCGAGATTCATGCTCATGAAGCCGGAAAGCTGCAGGAAACCGGGATAGACATCGCGGGTGAAGCCGGGCACCGGCCACGGCACCTGCATGATGACATTGTCGCGGAACCAGTCGATGCCCTTTTCCTCGGCCAGCAGATTGACCGCGGTGGGGTTGCGGCGCGTATCGATCGGTCCGCCCATCAGCGTCATCGTTGACGGCGCGAAACGATCGCCCCGCGCTTCCATGATCGCAGCTGCCGCCAGAACCGGAACCGACGGCTGGCAAACGGCCATGACATGGGTGTCGGGACCCAGCGCATGCAGCATGTCGATGACGTAGTCGATATAGTCGTCGAGGTCGAACCTGCCTTCCGAAACCGGCACCATGCGTGCGTCGGTCCAGTCGGTGATGTAAACGTCGGCATGCGGCATCATCGCTTCAACGGTGCCGCGCAGCAGCGTTGCGTAGTGACCTGACATCGGAGCGACGATCAAAAGCTTCGGATCCGGCCGGCGCGCTGCGGGCAAAGCGCGCTCGAAATGCAAGAGATTGCAGAACGGTCGCGACCATACCGTTTTTTCGGTCACCGGCACCGTCTTCCAGTCGACCACCGTCTGCGGCAGGTCGAAACGCGGCTTGCCATAGCGCCGCGTCGTGCGCTCGAACAGTTCTGCCGTCGCTGCTATCGAACGGCCCCATTGAGTGTGGGAGAAGGGGTTGAGCGGGTTGGAGTAGAACAGCCTCACCGCATCGGCATAGGCTCTCGCCGGCTGAAGCGCCGCGTGGTTCATTTCATAAAACTGATAGAACATTCGAGAACCTTCTCCGGCCAGACAGCCGTCCGGGAGCCTGTTTCGCCCTGCTGACAAGGTAGCGCGAAATTGTTGCAGCGCAATACGTCACGCTGCGTGAATTATACTCATACTTTGGTCCAAGGTGTTGAAAAACCGTTGCAGCCGGTGCTTGCCGGCTCACAAACCGTCATTTTGCATTGCAATAGGCAGCCTGACCTAGCGTCAGGCTGGACCTTCCACCAGTACGATCTCGCCATCGGCAAATTTCTGCCGGATAGCCTTGGCCGCCTGGTATTCGGGTGAGTTGTAGCAATCGCGCGCGGCCGCCAGCGACGGAAACTCGATCACCACATTGCGCGCGCGGCCGGGGCCTTCAACGACCTCATGCGCACCGCCACGAACCAGGAAATTGGCGCCAAAGCGCTCGAAAGCCGGCTTGGCAGTTGAAACATAGTCCTTGTAGCCCTCGGGGTCGCGAACATCGACGCGAGCGATCCAATATCCCTTGGCCATTATTTTCTTCTCCTTTGGTCTTGTGCGTCCTTCGAGGCTCGCCCTTCAAAGAAGAGGGAACCCGGCTACGTCCTGCCGGCTCGCACCTCAGGATGAGGGAGACAAGTACGCAATCCTCCCTCATCCTGAGGTGCGAGCGAAGCGGGCCTCGAAGGACGCACGGCAAGCCTATGCCGCACTCATTTCCTGCAAGATAGCTTCCGCCGCTGCTCGTCTGTCAACCGCAGAGACGATCGGCCGTGCGACGACGAGGTGGCTGGAGCCGTTGCGAATGGCCTGGGCCGGCGTCACGACGCGTTTCTGATCGCCATGCTCGCTGCCGGCGGGGCGAATGCCCGGCGTAACGACGGCCATGTCGGGACCGACGATCTTGCGCACGGCGGATGCTTCATCGGCCGAGCAGACGATGCCGCCCATGCCTGCCTGCAATGCCTGTTCGGAACGTCGCAGCACCAGCGTGTGCGGATCATATTCATAGCCCGCGTCGATCACGTCCTGCTGGTCCATGGAGGTCAGCACGGTCACGGCGAGCAGGCAGAGATCGCTACCCCGGGCAGCCGCGACTGCAGCCTTCATCGCCTTGGGGTAGGCGTGCAGCGTCAGCATCGACACTCCCATCTTGACGATGTTCTCCACGGCCTTGGCCACGGTGTTGTCGATGTCCAGCAGCTTCATGTCGAGGAAGACTTTCGTGCCGCCGCTTGCCAGTTCGCGGGCGAAATCGAGGCCTCCGGCAAAGGCGAGCTGGTAGCCGATCTTGTAGAAAGTGACGGTGCCTTCGAGCTCGCGAACCGCAGCTTCCGCTTCCTTCAGCGTCGGCACATCCAGGCCGACGATCAGGCGGTCGCGCATCGTTTCAACCGTCATGCGTCGATCCTTGTCGAAAGCATGCGAGCGCGCTCGATCAGCGTGCGCGCGACATTTTCCATGGCGTGGCGAAGACGCTCTTCCCTGAAGTCGCCGTTCTCGTCAAAGGCTTGGCTTGCATGGGCGACGGAACATTGCGGCGTGATGATTTCGACCTGACAGTTCATCAGCACCGAGCGCAGATGATAGAGGCCGCGGAGGCCGGCGAAATTACCGTCCGACGACGAGCACAGTGCCGCAACCTTGCCGGCATATGGCTTGAAGGGGTGGCCGCCATCCTTGCGGACGCGACTGACCCAGTCGATCGCATTCTTCAACAGCGGCGGGATCGACGAATTGTATTCCGGGCTGGCGATCAGGAAGCCGTCATGCGCGGCGATCTGGCGGCCAAGCCTGACGGCGTTTTCGGGGACGCCTTTTTCCGCCTCGAGATCCTCGTCCATGATCGGCAGCGGATAGTCGCCAAGCGAAATGCGGGTCACTTCGGCGCCCTGGAGGGCCAATTCCTTGACCGCGGCATCAGCGGTCCTGCCGCTAAATGCCCCGGTGCGGATCGACCCGGCAAAGACGAGAATTCGGGCAGTCATCGGCATAGCTCCTGTTCACCCGGGTATAGGCGAACTGGCGTTCTAATCAACCGTCAAGATTGCAGCGTCAACCGTTTGCGCCGCGGCGATAGATCCAGAGCTGCGCCGGGGGAATGTTGCGGATAACGAAGTCGAAATGCTCGACCGTATATTCGCCCCGCCCGGCCGGAACCGGTGACAGCGGCCCATAGGTGATCTGGACGACCGGCCGACCATGCGGCAGCCGATCGAGAATGCCGTTGATGTAGTCGACCCGCTTCGAGACCGGGAAGTTGAGCAGTGGCACGCCGGAAATCGCGCAGTCGAACTGAATCCGATCCTTGGGGCCGAGCGTCTCGTCAAGGTTGAAGGCATCGCCCTGGATGACGTTGACGCCGGGATAACCCCTGCGCACATGGTCGACGAATTCTTCCGAATATTCGACGGCGTAAAGGTTCTGCGGCTTGATGCCCCGGGCCAGGATCGCCTTGGTGATGACGCCGGTGCCGGGTCCGAGTTCCAGAACGGGCAGGCCCGAGGCCGGGTTGATTATGGAGGCCATGCGGCGGGCGGTGATGGAGCTGGTCGGAACGATGGAGCCGACAGCCTTGGGCTTGTCGATCCAGCCCTTGAAGAAGCGCAACTCGTCGTCGAACTTTGTCGCGAGCGACTTGCGCAAACCAGACCCACGTGCCATCGGCATACTCTCCTGCTTTCGTGTGCCCCGGTGTGATCTTTACGTCACGTAATCTGTGACGCAAGACAAAATGGGGCCGACTTTCGCAAAACCAACAGCTTGCGGTTGCTGCTCTACTCTCCGAAAGACTCGAAAAAGTCCTTCATGCGCGAGAAGAATCCGCTCGACTGCGGACTGTTGTCCTTGGATGAAAGCTGCTCGAACTCCTCCAGAAGCTCGCGCTGACGCTTGGTCAGGTTCTGCGGCGTCTCGACCGCCGTCTGGATATAGAGGTCGCCGATATTGGGCTGGCGCAGAATGGGCATGCCCTTGCCCTTGAGGCGGAACTGACGGCCGTTCTGCGTGCCTTCCGGCACCTTCACGCGGGTCTGGGTGCCGTCGAGGGTCGCCACCTCGAAAGAACCGCCGAGGGCGGCGGTCGTCATCGAGATCGGCACTTTGCAGTAGAGGTCTGCGCCGTCGCGCTGGAAGAACTCGTGCGGTTTGACCGAGAGGAAGATGTAGAGATCGCCCGAAGGTCCACCGCGCAGGCCGGCCTCGCCTTCACTGGCGAGCCTGATGCGCGTGCCGTCCTCGATGCCGGCCGGAATGTTGACCGACAGCGAGCGCTCTTCGGTGACGCGGCCCTGGCCCGAGCATTTTGCGCACGGGTCCTTGATCATCTGGCCGCGGCCCTGACATTGCGGGCAGGTGCGCTCGATGGAGAAGAAGCCCTGGCTGGCGCGAACGCGGCCCGAGCCGGAGCACATGGTGCAGGTGACCGGCTGCGTGCCGGGCTTGGCGCCCGAACCGGAACAATCGGTGCAGGAGATGGAGGCCGGCACATGGATCTGCGCGGTCTTGCCGGCAAATGCCTCCTCAAGCGTGATTTCCATATTGTAGCGGAGATCGGCGCCGCGTTCGCGGCCGCCGGAGGAACGGCGCTGGCGGCCACCCATCATCTCGCCGAAGATATCTTCGAATATGTCGGAGAAACCGCCGCCGCCGAAACCCTGTCCGCCGCCATTCATGCCGCCGTTCTCGAAGGCGGCGTGGCCGAAACGATCATAGGCCGCGCGCTTCTGCGGGTCCTTCAGCGTCTCATAGGCTTCGTTGATTTCCTTGAACTTGTGCTCGCAGGCATGATCGCCCGGATTACGGTCCGGGTGGAACTGCATTGCGAGCTTGCGAAAGGCGCTCTTCAGTTCCTTCTCGTCCGCGCCCTTCTGGACGCCCAAGGTTTCGTAGAAATCAGCTTTCATCTTATCCCATGAACCGGAGAGCAATGTCTTTGCGCATCGTTTCGTCCGTCTGCTTGCGGCAACTGGCACCGATTTAGTAAACCGCGAGCCCATATGCCATAGGGCAGGGCAGTCAAAGGCGTAGTTTTCGCCAGAAAATCAGTGCTTGCGGCAAGTAAAACGGGTTTGTGGCCCTTAGGCAGCACTTCTCCCGGCAGCAGACGTCGCCGCTTCGCCGAAACGAGCGTTGAGATAACGGCTCACCGGTCCTTCGAAATAGCGGTCGGAAAGCAGGGCAACCGCCAGAACCGTCGCTGCTGGCAGAAACCAATAGGCATAAAAGGAGACCATGCCCGTTGGCTCGACGACCTTGCGCCAGAGGACGGCGAAAAGAACCGTCTCAACGACCGGATGGAGCATGTAGATGCCGAAGGAGACGCGGCCGATCGGATGAAGCGGCTTCAGGTAATGCGCAGCTTCGGGATCGTTGCGCTCGGCCACGGCGGCAAAGAAGGTTGCCGCTGCCAGCAGAAGCACGATGACATAGGCGTTCTGCAGCGTCGCCATGGCGATGATCGCGGCAATGAAGAACAGCCATCCCGGCAGCATGCTCGAAAGTTTCAACCGGCTGTCGCGGACGGCTATGGCGACCATGGCGCCAAGGGCGAAATCGGCAAAGGCGCGGTAGGCGCCCCAGGTGTTGGCCTCAAGCCAGCTCGGAAACGGCATCCAGCCCCAGGCGACGGCAAACTCCAGCATGGTGATGGTGGACGCCGCCACCCCCGCCACGCCCCATATTCCCTGCCAACGATATGCCAGCACGATGACAGGCAATGTCAGGTAACAGAACCACTCGGCAGACAGCGTCCAGCCGACATAGTTGAAGGTGAGACTGTCAGTCAGGCCCCAGGCCTGTACCAGCGCAATGTTGGCCGGCAGCGCCGACCATGCGTAGCGCTCGGGCTGGTCGGACTGGACCAAGCCAAAATGCAGCGCCAGTGCCACCAGGCAGAAGAACAGCACTGTTACCAGATAGAGCGGATAAAGCCGCGCGAGGCGCCGCACGATGAAGCGCCGGAAGGAGCCCGGCTCGGTCAGCAGGGTATCGGCATAGCGCAGAGTGATCAGGAAGCCGGAGATCATGAAGAACATCTCCATCAGCGGCAGCAGGCGGTAGAGTGCAGCACTGGCCGCCTCGTGCCCGGCCGGCGCATAGCGCAGGAAATGCCACATCATCACAGCTAGTGCTGCAGAAAGCCGCCAGACTTCGAGTGTCCTGAAATGCACGCGTCCCTATCCCAGCCCATCACCGACGGCGGAACTGCCGTGCGGTCCCCTGGCGATATTTCTACCACCATGAGGCTAGGTTGGCCCGGTTTCCTTTAGGCAAGCTTAATACGCGCTGAAGTTGCAAATCCGCACAAACAAAAAGCCCGGCGCGATGGCCGGGCTTTCGTGTCTACCTGCTAGTCGGATCAGGCAGATTTCTTCTTGTCGTCGTCTTCGTTGATTTCTTCGAAATCAGCGTCGACCACGTCAGAGTCCTTGGCGGCGTCGGCGGCGGCATCAGCCTCGGCTGCTTCCTTCTGCGAAGCCTCGTACATGGCCTGGCCGAGCTTCATGGAAACTTCGGCAAGCGTCTGCGTCTTGGCGCCGATGTCATCGACATCATCACCCTCGGCAGCCGTCTTCAAGGCAGCGATGGCGTCGGAGATCGCGGTGCGATCGGCTTCCGTAACCTTGTCGCCATAGTCCTTGAGCGACTTCTCGGACGAATGCACCAGAGCCTCGGCCTGGTTGCGAGCCTCGACGAGAGCACGACGCTTCTTGTCGGCCTCGGCATTGGACTCGGCATCCTTGACCATCTTCTCGATGTCGGCGTCGGAAAGGCCGCCAGACGCCTGGATGCGGATCTGGTGCTCCTTGCCGGTGCCCTTGTCCTTGGCCGAGACGTTGACGATGCCGTTGGCGTCGATGTCGAAGGTCACTTCGATCTGCGGCACGCCGCGCGGTGCCGGCGGAATGCCGACGAGATCGAACTGGCCGAGCATCTTGTTGTCGGCAGCCATTTCACGCTCGCCCTGGAAGACGCGGATCGTCACGGCCGACTGCGAATCCTCGGCGGTCGAGAAGACCTGGCTCTTCTTGGTCGGGATCGTGGTGTTGCGCTCGATGAGGCGCGTGAACACGCCGCCAAGCGTCTCGATGCCGAGCGACAGCGGGGTCACGTCGAGCAGCAGCACGTCCTTGACGTCGCCCTGCAGCACGCCGGCCTGAATGGCGGCGCCCATTGCGACGACTTCGTCAGGATTGACGCCCTTGTGCGGCTCCTTGCCGAAGAACTGCTTCACGATCTCCTGGATCTTGGGCATGCGGGTCATGCCGCCGACCAGAACGACCTCATCGATTTCACCAGCCTTGAGGCCGGCATCCTTGAGGGCTGCCTTGCAGGGCTCGACCGTGCGCTGGACGAGATCGTCGACCAGCTGCTCGAACTTGGCGCGGGTGAGCTTCATCGTCAGGTGCTTCGGACCGGAAGCATCGGCGGTGATGAAGGGCAGGTTGATTTCGGTCTGGGCCGACGAGGAAAGCTCGATCTTGGCCTTTTCCGCAGCTTCCTTGAGGCGCTGCAGGGCGAGCTTGTCGTTCTTCAGGTCGATGCCCTGTTCCTTCTTGAACTCGGCTGCCAGATATTCGACCAGACGCATGTCGAAATCTTCACCGCCGAGGAAGGTGTCGCCATTGGTCGACTTGACCTCGAAGACGCCGTCGCCGATTTCCAGCACGGAAATGTCGAAGGTGCCGCCGCCAAGATCGTAGACGGCAATCGTCTTGCCTTCCTTCTTGTCGAGGCCATAGGCAAGGGCCGCCGCAGTCGGCTCGTTGATGATGCGCAGGACTTCAAGGCC
Organism: Mesorhizobium sp. YR577; assembly: GCF_900116595.1. Taxonomy (NCBI): domain Bacteria; kingdom Pseudomonadati; phylum Pseudomonadota; class Alphaproteobacteria; order Hyphomicrobiales; family Phyllobacteriaceae; genus Mesorhizobium; species Mesorhizobium sp. YR577. The sequence goes on from NZ_FPBI01000012.1 coordinate 22,847, forward strand.
GGCGATCTTGCCTGCATCCTTGGTTGCCTGGCGCTGGGCGTCGTTGAAATAGGCCGGAACGGTGATGACGGCCTTCTCGACCTTCTCGCCGAGATAGGCTTCCGCCGTTTCCTTCATCTTCTGAAGGATCATCGCCGAAATCTGGCTCGGCGACTGCTTGCGGCCGACTGCTTCGACCCAGGCGTCGCCATTGTCGCCCTTGACGATGTGGTAAGGGACAAGCTTCTTGTCCTTTTCGGTAACCGGGTCGTCATAGCGACGGCCGATCAGGCGCTTCACCGCAAAAATCGTGTTTTCAGGATTCGTCACCGCCTGGCGTTTGGCCGGCTGGCCGACGAGGCGCTCGTCACCATCGCTGAAAGCGACGATGGAAGGGGTCGTGCGCGCGCCTTCCGCATTCTCGATGACCTTCGCGTCCTTGCCGTCCATGACGGCGACGCAGGAATTGGTCGTTCCCAAATCGATACCGATTACTTTAGCCATTTTTTCTACTCTCCGCTAAGCAGGCTGCCAGGACCCATGAGGCGTTCCGACGGCAGCCCCTGTTCACAAGAAATTTCGCTGGCTTGACCGTATCTGCGGCAGTTCCAGCGATTGTTGGGCGTATATAAGAACAGGCGCCACGGCGCGCAAGCGTCCTGACAACTATGCTGATGCCGGGAATAGGCAAATCGATACATCCATACCATATTTCATTGGATGAGCCCGAACCGAACGATCAATCTCTTCGCCCAACGCCGCAATCGCGTCGTCAACACTCTGCATACGTGGCTGCTGGGCGCGGCCAGCCTTTTTCTGCTCGCCATCACCGCCTGGGCCTTCGGCGGTGTGACGGGCGTGATCTTCGCCGTCATTTTCGGCGCGGTTTCGATGGCGGCTATACGCCGCGTCAGCCCGCAGATGGTGCTGGGCATGTACAAGGCCAAGCCGGTATCGCCCGAGATGTTTCCCACCGGCTTTCGCATCGTTTCGGACCTCGCACGCCGGGCCGGCTTGCCTTCGACGCCGAAACTTCACGTCATTCCTTCGAAGATGATGAATGCCTTCGCCGTCGGCCGGCGCGAGGATTCGGCCATTGCCATCACCGACGCACTGGCCCGCAACCTTTCGACGCGCGAACTGGCCGGCGTCCTAGCCCATGAAATGAGCCATATCGCGCATGAGGACGTGAAGGTGATGGCCTTTGCCGACATGGTCTCGCGCTTCACCTCGATCATGTCGACCGTCGGGCTGTTTTCGCTTTTCCTCAACATCGGCGGGTTTTTCGGCGGCATGGGCCAGCAGATACCCTGGCTCGGCGTGCTGGTGCTGCTTGCCGCGCCGACGATCGGCGGCCTGTTGCAGATGGCGCTGTCGCGCACCCGCGAATTCGACGCCGATCTGGGCGCCGCCATTCTGACCGGCGACCCGGATGGACTGGCTTCGGCACTCGCCAAGCTCGAAAAGGCGCAAGGCCGGCGCTGGGAGAACATTTTGTTGCCGGGCGGTCGCATTCCCGACCCGTCGATCCTGCGCACCCATCCCAGAACCGAAGATCGCGTCGCGCGGCTGATGGCGCTGAAAGCGGCACAGGCGGCGGAAGACGGGATTGTTCTGCCGGTGGGGGCGCCGATACAGGCGCGGCCTTCGATCGTTCCGAAGATCAGGCCGTCGGCAGGCTCGCCATTTGAGCCGGCAAGCAACATCCACGCGTTACTGGCAATGTCGGAAGCACCGATTGCCGATGGCGCGGATATCGAGCTGCCGGCCTCCATCGCCTCGCTCAATCCGCCGCAAAGCGCGCCGCGCGTCAGGTTCAGGCGCGGCGGCGTCTATTGGTAATCAGACCTTTTCCCAGCCGTCATGCTCGCCGGCGCGGAAAATGGCGTCGATGACCTTCTGGTTGAGAATGGAGTTTTCCAGCGTGAACACTTCGTCCTTGCCGCCCTGTGCGGCGCGAGCGAAGGCTTCGACCTCCAGCCGATACTGCTGCGTTCCGGGAAAGCGGAAGACCTGCGCTTCGGAGTGATTCTGGTTGTGCAATTCGATGCGATGATGATCGTAAAGCCCGGCATTGAAGGGTGAGGCGACTTCGATAAAACCCTTGTCGCCGTGGAACACCATGCTCTGCCGCGCAGCCATCTGCGTCGAGAGATAGAAGGACAGCTCGAAATCGCCGAAATCGGCGCGGATCGATGAGTAGATATCCGTGCCGAAATTCTTGTCGCGCTCGATGGTCGCCTGGACGCGGTTCGGCTCCTTGCCGGTCGAAAAACGTGTCGCAACGGTCGGATAGACGCCGATGTCGGGCAACGCGCCGCCGCCGAGATCGAGATTGTTGCGCATGTTGTTCGGATCGACGTTGTAATAGGAAAACGCGCCCTGGACATGCCGCAAGCGCCCGATGGCGCCCTCGGCAATGAGGTCGCGCACCTTGATCCACTGCGGGTGGTAGACGACCATGAAGGCTTCGCAGACCAGAACCTTTTTGCGGTCGCGAATGGCGATGAGCGGGACGATATCCTTGGCGTCGAGCGCCAGCGGCTTTTCGACCAGCACGTGTTTTCCGACCTCGGCGGCCTTTGCCGCCCATTCGACATGCTGCGAGGTCGGCAGCGGAATATAGACGCCGTCGACCGTATCGGAGGCCAGCAGCTCGTCGTAAGAGCCGAAGGCATGCGGCGCACCGAAGCGATCTGCAAGTGCTCGTGCCTTCTGCGCGTCGCGGCTGGCGATGGCGGAAATCACGCCATTCTGCGCGTCGGCGATTGCCGGCAAAAGCTGCTCGCGCGCGATCTTGGCGGTCGACAGAACTCCCCATCGAAACATTTTTGGCTCCTTCCTGAATTTGCGTCGAGCCTAGCTGCCGTGTCGCCACAAGGGAAGTGCGGCGGCTACCAAGGAACGACGCTGACTTCGGGCCAGTTCGCAATCGCCCGCGCAGCCTTCGCCATATGCGTCTGGCTGTTGTCGATGACGCGGTTGGGCGTGATGCGGAACGAGAAAATGTCATCGAGCCCGAATGGTGCGTAGAGATCGAGCGAGCCGTCATGCATCAGCCTGACGCCGACCGCATGGGTTTTCGAGGCGAAGCGGTCGATCCCCTCTTCGCTGGAGGAAAGTGGCGGATATGGCTGGCCGAAATGTTTCTCGAACCAGAGATGCACACGCGCCTGATTGCGGATTTCGACCGAGCGCGGCAGCCCCTTGAAGACTTCATGCCCTCGCTGGATCGCCCTGTCTTCGGCCTCGTAGGAGAGGTCGGATGCATCGAAGTAGAACAGGTCGACATCCTTGATGCCATAGCCCGACGGCTTGCCGGTCAGTCTGTTCCAGACGGTGTTGTAGAGAGCGCCGGACACAACGCGCCACTGCGGCAGCGCAAGATCGCGAGCCCGTTTCAGGGCCTCACACACCAACTCGTCCCGCCAGATGATGTCCAGAAACGCCTGCTTCTGTGCGACATCGGAGAGGCCGGAGAAACGCAGATGCGACATGGGCTGCTCGTTCAAACAGGACGATAGATGAAAAGAAGGGGCGCCGAGCGCCCCTTCGTCTTATCCCCGCAGTGCGCCGCCGGTCTGCTTCTTCACATTATCGACGATACGGCCGGCGAGCGCCTCGAAATCCTCGTCGGTCAGCGTCTTTTCGACCGGCTGGATCGAAACCTCGATCGCTATCGACTTCTTGCCTTCGCCCAGGGATGCGCCTTCGAAGATATCGAAGACGGAGACGCCGGTGATCAGCTTCTTGTCTGCCGAGAGCGCTGCACGCGTCAGCGTTCCGGCTTCCACCGCCTTGTCGACGACGAAGGCAAAATCGCGCTTCACCGCCTGGAAGGCTGAAAGCTCCAGCTTCGGCTTGGTGCGGGTCGGCTTGGCCTTTGGCTCGGGAATGGCATCGACGAACACTTCGAAGCCGCAGAGCGGGCCTGACACGTCGAGCACTTCGAGCGTCTTCGGGTGGAATTCGCCGAATGTGCCAAGCACGGTCTTGGGGCCGAGTTTTATCACGCCGGAGCGGCCCGGATGGTACCAGGAAGGCGCGCCCGTCTCGATCTGCAGCTTGTCGACCGGCGCACCGCAGGCTTCGAGCGCGGCAAGCGCGTCGGCCTTGGCGTCGAACACGCCGACCGGACCGGCATTGCCGCTCCAGCTGCGGCCTGAGCCTTCGAGCTTGGCGGTGCCACGGCGGATGCCGGCAGCCACGCGGCGCTGTTTTTCCGGCGTGTCGCCCTCATAGGTGCCCGACACTTCGAACAGGGCGACATCACCAAGCCCGCGATCGGCGTTGCGCTGGGCAGCCGCGAGCAGGCCCGGCAGCAGCGAAGGCCGCATATCGGACATATCGGCGGCGATCGGATTGGCAAGCTTCAACTGGTTCTGGCCGCCACCGAAAAGCTCGGCGTGCTTTGCCGGGATGAACGACCAGGTGACGGCTTCCATCATGCCACGCACGGCCAGCGCACGACGGGCGGCGCGCGTGCGTAATTGGAGCGTGGTCAGGATCTTGCCATTGACGGCATCATGCGCGCCCAGCGGCTGGGGCAGGATGTTGTCGACGCCGTGAATGCGCATGACCTCTTCGACCAGATCAGCCTTGCCGTCGACATCCGGCCGCCAGGAGGGGACCTCGACATCGATCACGTCGCCATTGCCCAGCGGCTTGAAGCCAAGCCGGGTGAGAATGTCGAGCGCTTCCTGCTTCGGAACCTCGATACCGGTCAGCCGCTTCACTTCCGAAACAGGGAAGGAAACGATCTTGGGCGTGTGGCCGGCATAGCCGGTCACGTCGATCTCTGTCGGTTCGCCACCGCAGAAATCGAGCACCATGCGGGTTGCGAGCTCCAGGCCCGGAACCATGAATTCCGGGTCGACGCCACGCTCGAAGCGGTAGCGCGCATCGGTGATGATGCCGAGCGTGCGGCCGGTGCGGGCGGTCGTGATCGGATCCCACAGGGCCGATTCGATCAGCACGTCGGTGGTGTTCTCGTCGCTGCCGGTGTGCTCGCCGCCCATGACGCCGGCGATGGAGTCGGCACCATTGTCGTCGGCGATGACGCACATTTCTGGCGTCAGCGTGTATTCGCGCTCGTTCAGCGCCAGCACCTTCTCGCCTTCCAGAGCCCGGCGCACGACCAGATTGCCGGCCACCTTCTTCAAGTCATAGACATGCAGCGGCCGGCCGCGGTCGAAGGTGAGATAATTGGTGACGTCGACCAGCGCATTGATGGGGCGCAGTCCAATGGCGATCAGCCGCTGCTGCAGCCATTTCGGCGACGGGCCGTTCTTCACGCCGCGCACGAGGCGCAAGGCAAAACCGGGGCAGAGCTCCGGTGCCTCGATCGTCACCTTGACCGGGCATGCGCCCTTGCCGGCGACCGGCTCGACTGCGCCGGTCTTCAACGTGCCGAGGCCGCTGGCCGCAAGATCGCGGGCGATGCCGTAAACGCCGGTCGCATCCGGGTGGTTCGGCGTCAGGTTGATTTCAATGACCGGGTCGTCCAGCTTAGCGTAGGTGGCGAAGGACGTACCGACCGGGGCGTCAGCCGGCAGGTCGATGATGCCGTTGTGTTCGTCGGAAAGCTCCAGCTCGCGCTCCGAGCACATCATGCCATGGCTCTCGACGCCACGAATCTTGCCGACGGAAAGCGTGACATCGATGCCGGGCACATAGGTGCCGGGCGCAGCAAAAGCACCGATTAGGCCGGCGCGCGCATTCGGTGCGCCGCAGACGACCTGCACCGGCTTGCCGTCGCCGATATCGACGGACAGCACGCGCAGCTTGTCGGCGTCGGGATGTTTTTCCGCCGTCAGCACCTTGGCGATGACGAACGGCTTGAGCGCTGCCTTGTCATCGACGGCTTCGACTTCGAGGCCGATCGAGGTCAGACGCTCGACGATTTCGTCAAGCGAAGCGTCCGTCTCGAGATGGTCCTTGAGCCAGGATAGGGTGAATTTCATTTTTCTGTCCTTGCCGCGCGATCAGTTGCTCAACCCGCCGAACAAAGTCGGCATGTCGAGCGGGCGGAAACCGTAGTGCTGGAGCCAGCGGACATCGGCGTCGAAGAAGGCGCGCAGGTCCGGCATGCCATATTTCAGCATGGCGATGCGGTCGATGCCCATGCCCCAGGCAAAGCCCTGATACTCGTCGGGATCGAGCCCGCCGGCGCGCAGCACGTTCGGGTGAACCATGCCGCAGCCGAGGATTTCCATCCAGTCGCTGCCCTCGCCAAAGCGCACTTCGCCCGGCCGCGAGCGGTCGCACTGGATGTCGACTTCCAGGCTCGGCTCGGTGAAGGGGAAGAAGCTCGGGCGGAAGCGCATGTTCAGCGACGGCACTTCGAAGAAGGCCTTGCAGAACTCTTCCAGCACCCACTTCATGTTGGCGACGTTGGCCGTCTTGTCGATCACCAGTCCCTCGACCTGATGGAACATCGGCGAGTGGGTGGCGTCCGAATCCTGCCGGTAGGTCTTGCCGGGAATGACGATGCGGATCGGCGGCTTCTGCGTTTCCATGGTGCGTATCTGCACTGGCGAGGTGTGCGTGCGCAGCACCTTGCGCTCGCCCTTCTCGTCCGGGTTGAAGAAGAAGGTGTCGTGCATCTCGCGCGCCGGATGGCCTTCAGGGAAATTCAGCGCGGTAAAATTGTAGTAATCGGTCTCGACATCCGGGCCTTCGGCGATGGCGAAGCCGAGATCACCGAAGATTGCCGCGATCTCGTCGATGACCTGGCTGATCGGATGGATGCGGCCGCGTTCTGCCGGCGATTGGCGCACCGGCAGCGTCACGTCGAGCTTTTCGGCGACGAGGCGCGCGGTGATGGCGACGTCCTTCAGCTCGCCCTTGCGCGCGGCGAGCGCTTCGGTCACCCGGTTCTTGAGACCGTTGATCTCTGGTCCAAAGATTTGCCGCTGTTCCTGCGACATTCCTCCTAGCGACTTCAGCAGCTCAGAAACTGAGCCTTTCTTGCCAAGTGCTGAGATACGTACGGCTTCGATCCCTTGCTCGTCCGCCGCCGCCGCAATTTCGGCCATCAATGCGTCTTCGAGCGCATCAATATTCCGGTCGTTCAAAGTGACGTTCATCGCAGAACCAATTCAAAAATAAGTCAGTGCTGACTTAAGCTGTGGCCAAAGAAAAACCCGCGCCAGCCCTGCCGGCGCGGGTTTCCCAAATCATAAAATCGAAAGCTTGGGAAGCGCGGCGGCCTTAGGCGACTGCGCTTTCAAAAGCGTTCGGGGTGGTGTTCTTCAGATATTCAAGCGCGACCTTGGCCTTGCCGACGAGCACGACGAATGCCTGCGGCTCGTGGATAGCCATGTCGGACAGGACCTTGCGGTCGATCTCGATGCCGGCCTTGTTGAGACCGTCGATGAAACGGCCATAGGTCAGGCCATGCTCGCGAACGGCGGCGTTGATGCGCTGGACCCACAGGGCGCGGAAATTGCGCTTGCGGTTCTTGCGATCGCGATAAGCGTACTGCAGCGACTTCTCGACTGCCTGCTTGGCGATGCGGATGGTGTTCTTGCGACGGCCGTAGAAACCCTTGGCGGCTTTCAGGACCTTCTTATGCTTGGCGTGCGAGGTGACGCCTCTCTTTACACGTGCCATTTCATGATCTCCTTAAAACGCTTTGTCTGTTCGCATGGTCCTTATCCAAAAAGCCTGCAACTTTTTGGGGCCATGTTGTGCCGGGCTCAGAGGCCGTTCGGCAGAAAATTCTTGATGACCTTCTTGGCATCGGGCTCGGCGAGAACCATGGTGCCGCGGGCATCGCGAATGAACTTGTTGCTGCGCTTGATCATGCCGTGGCGCTTGCCGGCGGCAGCCGACAGAACTTTACCGGTCGCAGTGATCTTGAACCGCTTCTTGGCGGCTGATTTGGTCTTCATCTTGGGCATTTTGCTACTCCGTGTTCTTTAAGAGATCCCCGTGGTGCCTACGGCACTCCGCGCCTCTTGTTGTTTGCTTCGGGCAGACCAATGCCCGAAAAGCATTAGAAACCGCCACGGCATGCCCTGCCGGACGGTTCTTGGACGCGGCCTTATAGCGATGCGCCATCAAAAGCGCAACCGGTGAATCGCTGCGGGCAGCGTCAGGTCAATAAAGCCGCAGGAAGACCGGCAAATAACCGGCATTCTGGAGATATTCCACGAACTCGAAGAACGGATAGGCGGCCAGAAACAGCAGGCCGTCCGTAAAGGTCCGGTAGAGTATCTGCGGCCGCACCGAAAGCAGTTCGCTTTCCTTAAAGAGGCTGAAGCGTGGGAAGAACCGCGGCACCTCGCGCATATAGCGCTCGTAAGGCTCGCCGAAGGCCTGCTTCAGGTAGGCCTCCTCGACGAGGGTGACCGAATGAAACGCCACGTAGGTGATGACCGCGAAGGCCACCGCCACCGTGATGCTGCCGGTCATGGCGCCGATGCCGGCTGCGCCGATCGTGCTGAAGACATAAAGCGGGTTGCGGGTGACTGAATAAGGCCCGCCCCTGACGATCTCCGAGCCCTTGCGCCCGCCGATATACATCGTGCACCAGGTGCGGCCGAGGATGGCCGCCAGGATCGCAGCGCCGCCGAACATCTCGACATATTCGTGCAGGTCGTCATCGGACACCATGGCCGACTGGACGAACAGCAGAGCAGCGAAAATCACCACGACGAGTATCGCAAGCACGATACGTCGGCGCTGCTGGTAACGGCTCAATTCGGCGGATGGAGACATCTCGGTTCTCGAAAACAAAGAAGGGCTGCGGCATCCGAAGTTTCGACGAACGCCGCGCCCATTCAAAAATTTTGCTCAATGAACCCTGAAAAGGACTGGGTTCATCCGTGGCAGGCAGCGCGCAAACTCAGCGCGGCGCCAGAACCATCATCATCTGACGGCCTTCGAGCTTCGGCTCGGCCTCGACCTTGGCGATCGTGGCGACCTCTTCCCGAACCTTGTTCAGAAGCTGCATGCCGAGTTCCATATGGGCCATTTCGCGGCCACGGAAACGCAGCGTCAGCTTGACCTTGTCGCCTTCCTCGAAGAAGCGGCGAACCGCCCGCATCTTCACCTCATAGTCATGGGTGTCGATGTTGGGGCGCATCTTGATCTCCTTGATCTCGATGATCTTCTGATGCTTGCGCGCCTCTGCCGCCTTCTTCTGGTTGGCGTATTTCAGTTTGCCGAGGTCGAGAATCTTGACGACCGGCGGCTGTGCGTTGGGGGATATCTCGACGAGGTCCAGGCCCGCCTCTTCGGCAGCCAGCAGAGCATCGTTGATTGAAACTTCGCCGCGATTGCTGCCATCTACATCGATGAGCTGAACCCGGGGAACCCGGATATCGCGATTGGAGCGCGGGCCATCCTTGGTGGGCGCCGCTGCTTTGAAGGGTCTGCGAATGGTCGTTGTCTCCTCGAACCGTTGACGTTCATTTCGTGGGTTGCGCCTATGTCGGTACGGCGCGGAGCAAGTCAATAGCACAGCAAACAGAATAAATCACCTGACTCGATATTGGCCCACCAAGCCCGTTACATTCGCTGTCTTGTGGGCCTTTCCGCCGGATTCGAGCTGTGTCAAAAGAGCGTCACCCGACAGGAAAGAAGACATGACCGAAACGCCACCGGACTTTCTTGACGTAGACGGCACCGCGGTCGCCTTCCGTCATATCAATGGCAAGGAGCCGGGAATCGTCTGGCTCGGCGGCTTTCGCTCCGACATGCTCGGCACCAAGGCCGAGAAGCTGAGCGAGTGGGCCGAACGTCACGGCCGCGCCTTCCTGCGGCATGATTATTCAGGTCATGGCGAGTCCGGCGGTGCATTCGCCGACGGCACGATCTCCAAATGGCTCGCCCAGAGCCTCGCCGTGTTCCGGAAGTTTACCCACGGCCGGCAAATCCTCGTCGGTTCGTCCATGGGCGCGTGGATCGCGCTGCGGATGGTCGAGGAGCTGCGCAAGTCCGGTGAAGGCGAACGCATCGGCGGCCTGGTGCTGCTGGCGCCGGCGCCTGACTTTGTCACCGAACTGATGGAGCCGCAGTTGAACGAAGCCCAGCGGCGCGATCTCAGGGAAAAAGGGTTTTTCGAGGAGCCCTCCGAATATTCGCCGGAACCCAATGTCTACACCCGCGCGCTTTTCGAGGATGGGAGAAAAAATCGGGTGATGATCGGGCCGATCGATACGCATTGCCCGATCCATATCCTGCAAGGGCTCGCCGACCCCGATGTCCCGCACAGCCACGCCTTGAAGCTCGTCTCCTGCCTGCCTGCCGACGACGTCACGCTGTCTCTCATACCGGAGGGCGACCACCGCCTGTCGCGGCCGCAGGATCTGGACATGCTTTTGCGCGCAGTCGAAGCCATCAGTGCGCAGGCGGGCTGACGCATGCGGCTTTCCATTCCTGTCTCCGCCTTCGTCGCGGCAATCGTCGGTTTTGGCGGCACGCTGGCGCTGATCATCGCTGCCGCCGACGCGGTCGGCGCGTCGCGCGAGCAGACGGCAAGCTGGGTCACCGCGATCTGCCTGGCCATGGCGTTCGAAACGGCCTGGCTGAGCTGGCGAACGAGAATGCCGGTCATCACCGCATGGTCGACGCCGGGAGCGGCGCTGATTGCTGCCAGCTCCGGCTTCAACATGAATGACGCGGTCGGCGCTTTCATCATCACGGCGGTGCTTTTGATCATCACCGGCCTGTTCAAGCCGCTGACGCGGCTGATCGCGAAAATCCCCGCCTCGGTCGCCTCGGGAATGCTCGGCGGCATCGTCGTCACCTTCGCCATCAATGCGGTGAAGACGGTTCCGGTAGATCCTGTCCTCATCCTGCCGCTGATCGCGGCCTTCTTTGTCATTCGCGTGTTCAATCCGGCGCTTTCGGTGCTGGCGGTGCTGGTCGGCGGCGGCGCGATCGCATTCCTGACCGGCCGTGTCGGCGGGTTGCCCACGCCCGAACTTTCGACGCTGACGCTGATAAGCCCGTCCTTTTCGCCCGCCGTCATCGTCGGTCTGGCGATACCGCTCTATCTCGTGACCATGGCCTCGCAGAACCTCTCCGGCCTCGCCGTGCTGCGCGCTGCCGGCTACGATCCGAACCCCGGGCCGCTGATCTCGGTGACGGGATTGTTCTCGCTGCTGACGGCCCCTTTCGGCGCGCTGACCACCAATCTGGCGGCAATATCGGCAGCGATCTGCACCGGGCCAGACGTTCACCCCGATCCGGCCGAGCGTTGGAAGACCGGACCGTTCTACGCGCTCGCCTATCTCGTCTTCGCCATTTTCGGCGCATCGCTGGTGGCGATTTTCGCCGTGCTGCCGCAGAGCCTGATAGTGCTGGTTGCCGGCCTCGCGCTGATGGCGCCGCTCGCCAATGCGCTGTCGATCGCGCTCAAAGACGAGAGCGAACGCATGGCGGCAACGACCGCCTTTGCGGTGACCGCGTCTAGCCTGACGCTGTTCGGCATCGGCGCCGCATTCTGGGGTCTGGTTGCCGGAATGGTTGTCCTTGCGCTCGATTTTCTCAAAAAACGCTGACGCATAATTCAAAAAAGCCGAAACAATTCCTCGGAAAGAATTATTCGTAGATTCAAAGTATTACAGCATCCGTTGGGCGTTCAACTCCCCTTCGGCGCTGTAAATTTTCCAAAAGCTTGTCCGGTTTTCAACAAAACCGTCTTGAATAGCCATTTTTCCGTTCCCATTTCGAATTGAAGCAGCCGGATTGGCTGCCTCCAACTGAAGGAACCGGAGAAACATGAACACGACTGCACTGATCCGTCCGGCATGGACGCCGGCAACCATCGCGTTGATGGTGATCGGCTTCATGGTGTTCTGGCCGCTTGGCCTCGCCATGCTTGCCTACATCATCTGGGGCGATCGGCTTGAAGGCTTCAAGCGCGACGTAAACCGCGCAACCGACGGCATCTTCGCCGGCTGCCGCCGCGGCTCCGACAAGGCTGCCCGCTGGGGCAAGGGCTCCTACACGCCCACCGGCAACGTCGCCTTCGACGACTGGCGCGAGAAGGAACTCGAGCGCCTTGCCGAAGAGCGCCGCAAACTCGACGAGACGCTGGCCCAGTTCGACGACTATGCCCGCGAACTGCGCCGCGCCAAGGACCAGGAAGAATTCGACCGCTTCATGGCCAACCGCAACAAGTCGACCGCGCCGACGACCACCAAGCGTGGCGGCAAGTCCGGCCTGCTTGATGAAGCATAAGGCTTTGTCCTGACAAGAAGTTCGAACGGCGTCGCATTCGCGGCGCCGTTTTCCTTTATGCCTACGCCGTTCCTCTCCATCAAAATTCCGCCCGAAAGACCTGCGCTTTTCAGGTAGAATTCCTTCCAGCGCGAATCACGTACCGTCACCTGATGCCCTTCGGTTTTCTGAAAAAATTGCAGGCCCGCCCCGTAGCTCCGGTGCTTGAGCGGGAGCATGTCGTCGCCGGCCGCACGCTGCCGCTGCGCATCGTCGAGAACGATCGCGCGCGGCGGCTGACCCTGCGCATCGATTCAGGCGGCCGCGGCCTGCGCATCACCGTGCCGCCGGGCCTGGCGCGCGGCGAGGTCGACCGCTTCCTGCACCGGCATCAGGGCTGGCTGGAACAGCGCCTGGCCAAGGTGCCTGATCGCCCGCAGGTGCGGCCAGGCATAAAAATACCCGTTCGCGGCGTGCCGCATATGATCGTGCATGAGCCCGGCAAGCGCGGCACGGTGACGGTTTCGCATGACGACAGCGGCCCGACGCTGATCGTGCATGGCGACCGGCTTCATCTGCCCCGCCGCATTGCCGATTTCCTCAAGCGCGAGGCCAAGCGCGATATCGAACAACTGGTGGCGAAGCACGCTGCGGCGGCAGGCCGAAAGGCCAAGGCGATCCGCTTTCGCGACACGTCGAGCCGCTGGGGCTCCTGCACGTCCGACGGCACGCTTTCCTTCTCGTGGCGCATCATGATGGCGCCTGCGCCGGTGATAAATTATCTCGTCGCGCATGAAGTGGCGCATCTGCGCGAGATGAACCACGGCCCGAAATTCTGGAAGCTCTGCGAGGAGCTTTGCCCCGACACCGAACGCTGCAAGGCCTGGCTGAAGCGCAATGGTGGGGCGCTGCAGGCGATCGTGTTCGAGTGAGCCGGTGCCCTGAATAAGGTCTTCACGCGCTCTTTTCCTCGACTTCGCCGCCTTTTCATGGCAATTCCCGCGCCATGGCACTCGACATCAAAATCTGTGGCTTGAAAAACGATGAGGCCCTTGCAGCCGCCCTCGCCGGTGGCGCGAGCCATGTCGGGTTTATTTTCTTCCAGAAGAGCCCGAGAAACATCGATCCGATCGAAGCCGGAAGGCTGCGCGAAATCGCGCGCGGGCGTGCCAAGGCTGTTGCGGTGACCGTCGATGCCGACGATCAGACGCTGGACCATATCGTCGCTTCGATGACGCCCGACATGCTGCAGCTTCACGGCCATGAGACGGTCGAGCGCGTGGCCGGGGTCAAGGCGCGCTACGGCCTGCCGGTCATGAAGGCCTTTGCCGTTCGCGAAGCTGCCGATATCGATGCAATTGCACCTTACGTCGGCGTTGCCGACCGCTTCCTGTTCGATGCCAAGCCCCCGGTGGGATCGGAGCTGCCGGGCGGCAACGGGGTTTCCTTCGACTGGCGCCTGCTTGCGGGCCTTGAGGGCCGGGTCGACTACATGCTTTCAGGCGGCCTCAACGCCGCCAATATCGGCGAGGCCTTGCGTCTTACGAACCCGCCCGGCATCGACATATCGTCGGGCGTGGAAAGCGCTCCCGGCGTCAAGGACGTGGCGCTGATCGACGGTTTCTTCCGGGCCGTGCGGTCGGCGACAGATAATCGCGCCGCCTGACGATGTGCAGAGAGCAGTTTACATTTAACCCCCGAAAGGCTTAAGGCTCGGCAAGATCGTGCAAGGGCAGTAGCAGGCTGCCCTGCCGCCGCCCGGACCAACAGGATACTGCGATGAACAAGCCGGCAGAGCCCAATTCCTTCCGCACCGGACCCGACGAACAGGGCATGTTCGGCATTTTCGGCGGCCGCTTCGTCGCCGAGACGCTGATGCCGCTCATCCTTGACCTGGAGCGCCACTGGAACGAGGCCAAGAACGATCCGGCCTTCAAGGCGGAACTGCAGGATCTTTCGACCCATTATGCCGGCCGGCCGTCAAAACTCTATTTCGCCGAAGGCCTGACAAAACATCTCGGTGGCGCGAAAATCTATTTCAAGCGCGAGGACCTGAACCACACCGGCAGCCACAAGATCAACAACTGCCTCGGCCAGATCCTGCTTGCCAAGCGCATGGGCAAGACGCGCATCATCGCCGAAACCGGCGCCGGCCAGCATGGCGTTGCCTCGGCGACCGTGGCGGCGCGCTTCGGCTTTCCCTGCATCGTCTATATGGGCGCCACCGACGTCGAGCGGCAAAGCCCCAACGTGTTCCGCATGAAGCTGCTCGGCGCCGAAGTGCGGAGCGTCAGCGCCGGCCACGGCACGCTGAAGGACGCCATGAACGAGGCGCTGCGCGACTGGGTCACCAATGTCCACGACACCTATTACCTGATCGGCACGGCAGCCGGCCCGCATCCCTATCCGGAACTGGTGCGCGACTTCCAGTCGGTGATCGGCACCGAAGCACGCGCCCAGATCCTCGAACAGGAAGGCCGCCTGCCCGACGTTATCGTTGCGGCCGTCGGCGGCGGTTCCAACGCCATCGGCCTGTTCCATCCGTTCCTCGACGACCGCAACGTCAAGATCGTCGGCATCGAGGCCGGCGGCCGTGGCCTCGACGGCATCGAACATTGCGCCTCGATGAATGCCGGCAAGCCGGGCGTGCTGCATGGCAACCGCACCTATCTCCTGCAGAACGATGACGGCCAGATACTCGACGGCCACTCGATCTCCGCTGGCCTCGACTATCCCGGCGTCGGTCCAGAGCATAGCTGGCTGCGCGACAGCGGTCGTGTCGACTACGTGCCGATCCTCGACAATGAGGCGCTGGAGGCCTTCCATCTGACCACGCGCGTCGAAGGCATCATCCCGGCGTTGGAATCGGCGCATGCGATTGCCCATGCGGTGAAGGTCGCGCCGACGATGGGCAAGGACCAGGTCATGATCGTCAATCTTTCGGGCCGTGGCGACAAGGACGTCCACACCGTCGCCAAGATGCTCGGAATGGAGATCTGACCATGAGCACCCGCATCGAACGCCGCTTCGACAAGCTCAAGGCCGAAGGCCGCCCCGCGCTCGTTACCTATTTCATGGGAGGCGACCCCGACTACGAAACGTCGCTCTCCATCATGAAAGCGCTGCCCAAGGCCGGCAGCGACGTGATCGAGCTTGGCATGCCTTTTTCCGACCCGATGGCCGATGGCCCGGCGATCCAGGCCGCCGGACTGCGCGCGCTGAAGGCTGGCCAGACGCTGAACAAGACGCTGCAGATGGCGCGCGAATTCCGCGCCACCGACAATGAAACGCCGATCGTGCTGATGGGTTATTACAACCCGATCTATATCCACGGCGTCGACCGTTTCCTTGCCGACGCCATCGACGCCGGGATAGACGGGCTGATCGTGGTCGACCTGCCGCCGGAAATGGATGAAGAGCTTTGCGTTCCGGCGCTCAAGGCCGGCATCAACTTCATCCGGCTGGCGACGCCCACCACCGACGACAAGCGCCTGCCCAAGGTTTTGGAAAACACCTCCGGCTTCGTCTATTACGTGTCGATGACCGGCATCACCGGCTCGGCGCTGGCCGACACGTCCAAGGTCGCCGAGGCCGTTACCCGCATCAAGAGCCATACCGGCCTGCCGGTCTGCGTCGGCTTCGGCGTGAAGACCGCCGAACAGGCACGGGTGATCGGCGCGTCGGCCGACGGCGTGGTGGTCGGCACCGCGATCGTCAATGCGGTCGCCAATGTCATCGGCCCCAAGGGCGAGATGACAGCCAACCCGGCCGAGGCGGTTGCCACGCTGGTCAACGGCCTGGCGCAGGGCGTTCGTTCCGCCCGCCTTGCTGCTGCCCAATAAAGTACCCATGTCTTTGACATCACAGGAATGGATGCCATGAACTGGATAACCAATTACGTCCGCCCGAAGATCAACTCGATGCTCGGCCGGCGCGAAATGCCGGAAAATCTCTGGATCAAGGATCCCGAGAGCGGCGAGATGGTCTTTCACAAGGACCTCGAGAGCAACCAGTTCGTCATCCCGTCCTCCGGCCATCACATGAAGATTTCGGCGCGCGAGCGGCTGAAATTCTTCTTTGACAATGGTGCCTTCGAGACGCTGGAAAACCCGAAGGTCGCCACCGACCCGCTGAAGTTCCGCGACGAAAAGCGCTATGTCGACCGGCTCAAGGACGCCAAGGCCAAGACCGGCCTGGAAGACGCGATCCTGAATGCGCTCGGCACGATCGAGGGATTGCCCGTGGTCGCCACGGTGCAGGATTTCGCCTTCATGGGCGGCTCGCTCGGCATGGCTGCCGGCGATGCGATCATCCATGCCTTCGAGACGGCAGTCGAAAAGCGCCGCCCGATGATCCTGTTTGCCGCTTCGGGTGGCGCGCGCATGCAGGAAGGCATCCTGTCGCTGATGCAATTGCCGCGCACGACCGTCGCGCTCGACCGGCTGAAGGAAGCGGGCCTGCCCTATATCGTCGTGCTGACCAACCCGACGACCGGCGGCGTCACCGCCTCTTATGCGATGCTGGGCGACGTTCACATTGCAGAGCCGGGCGCGCTGATCGGCTTTGCCGGCCCGCGCGTCATCGAGCAGACCATCCGCGAAAAGCTGCCGGACGGCTTCCAGCGCGCCGAGTATCTGATGGATCACGGCATGGTCGACATGGTCGTCTCGCGGCTGGAGCTGAAGTCGACCATCGCCCGCCTGCTCAAAATCCTGATGAAGACGCCGGAGGCATCCAAGCCGGAAAAGTCGGAAATCGTGCCGGCACCCGTCGTCGTGACGACTGAGGCGCGTCCTCAGGCCTGATAGAGTCGAAGGCGGGGTCCAAAAAATTCCCGCCCACGACTTCTGCTCCCGGAGGAGCCTTCATGTCCACTCTGCTCGCCGATCGCGAAATCGAGCGCCTGATGACGCTGCACCCGAAAGGTTTCGACCTTTCGCTGGACCGGGTTTCGCGCCTGCTCGGCCGTCTCGGCAACCCGCAGGACAGGCTGCCGCCGGTGATCCATATCGCCGGCACCAACGGCAAGGGCTCGGCGGCAGCATTCTCGCGCGCCCTGCTCGAGGCGGCGGGCTATCGCGTGCATGTCCATACTTCGCCGCATCTGGTTCACTGGCACGAGCGCTACCGGCTGGCGGCAGACGGCGGCGGCAAATTCGTCTCCGACGATGTGCTGGCCGACACCATCACGCGCGTTGCCGAGGCCAATCGCGGCGAGACCATCACCGTCTTCGAGATCCTGACGGCAGTCACCTTCCTGCTGTTTGCCGAGCACCCGGCCGACGCCGCGATCATCGAGGTCGGGCTTGGTGGCCGCTTCGACGCGACGAATGTCATCCGCAAGCCGGCGGTCTCCCTGATAATGCCCGTGTCGCTCGATCACGAAGCCTATCTCGGCGACCGGGTGGAGCTCATCGCCGCCGAAAAGGCCGGCATCATCAAGCCGGGCTGCCCGGTGGTTGTCGGTGCGCAGGAGAACGGCACCGCGCAGGACGTGATCGTGGAGACGGCGGATCGCCTGGGCTGTCCGGTGCAAGTCTACGGCCAGGAGTTCCTCGCCGCCGAAGAGCATGGCCGCCTGATCTACCAGGACCAGACCGGCCTGATGGATCTTTCGCCGCCGCGCCTGCCGGGCCGCCATCAATACGCCAACGCGGCAGCCGCAATCGCTGCGGTCAAGACGGCCGGTTTCGAGATCAGCGAAGCAGCGGCCAACAAGGCGATGACCACCGTGTCCTGGCCCGGCCGCATGCAGCGGCTGACGCAGGGCGCGCTTGTCGACCTGGCTCCACCCGGTGCCGATATCTGGCTCGACGGCGGCCATAATCCGGGTGCGGGCGTGGTCATCGCCGAAGCGCTGGCCGAGCAGGAAGAGAAGCTTGCGCGGCCGCTGTTCCTCATCTGCGGCATGATCAACACCAAGGACCAGACCGGCTATTTCCGCGCCTTCCACGGCATCGCCCGTCATGTCTACACGGTGCCGGTGAGCCTCAGCGAGGCGGGCGTGCCGAATGGCGAACTCGCCGCCCGCGCCAACGAGGCCGGGCTTTCAGCGGAGCCAGTCAGCTCCGTTGCCAACGCGCTGATGCTGCTGCGCGACACCTGGGGCGAAAAGGAAGCACCACCTCGCATCCTGATCGGCGGTTCGCTTTATCTGGCGGGAGCGGTGCTTGCAGAAAACGGCACGCCGCCGGTGTGAGTGCCTGGGTGGGGCCGCTGCGCGCTCCGGCCCTACGCTAGGGCTCCGGGCGTTCGTCACTCGAAAAGCCAAATCGTTGGCTTTTCGTTCGCTTCGCGAACCGCTCCTCACCCCCCTCAAGGGGGGAGAAAACGCCGGCGCATTTCATCGCTACCCTCCCTCATCCTGAGGTGCGAGCGTAGCGAGCCTCGAAGGACGCACTTCATCATCGCCACGCCTGCTTTCGCATCTGGCCATTGTCAAAGAACTGGGAAGACGGGCGGTCGTTGGATCGCTCGTTTATTGTATTTATCTGCGGTCCTTCGACCGCCCGTTCAGTGCTCTTGTCCCGCTCAGTCGCCTCCACATTCGCGTGGCCAGCCGCCGCCAAGACCCGGGCTTAGGGGCTCATCACCCAGCAGCGCTACCGCAGCACCACCAGCCCGGACACCGCCGTCCCCCACGCTCATCCGGTTCATGACCCGTGTTCCCGGTGAGGACGATGGAGGGATTATGCGGGAGGCGGAAAGGGTGGGGATAAATCAGGCGTGAAAAAATGTTCGGCGTGAATGGAAACAATGGGTTAGTTGGAAATTGGCTAAGAATCTTTCCACACCTTCGCAGCCTTGAGCTGAGCAAAACCCTCTCCGTCGTCATCCCGGCCAACCGAGCGAAGCGAGGGCAGAGCCGGGACCCATTGACCAGCACGGCCGGGTACTGAGTTCGCACATTGGTGTTGACCAGCGCCAAGGCAAGGACCGGGCCGCGCCTGATGATGCCGCGGCCAATAGATCCCGGATAACCTCCGCTTCGCTCCGGTTTCCGGGATGACTACTTCACGACTGCGATAGCCAATCGCTTACTGTTGGCCTCTTCCCTTCGTCATTCTCGAGCTCGTGAACGAGCGGACGACGTCAGCATGAAGGCTATTTCAGCTCGATCTCGATGAAGGCATATTCGCCGTCATTGGCGTTGATGACGTCGTGCTCGACGCCTTCGGAGCGGAAATAGGGGACGCCCTGTTTCATCTCGGCGAAAGACTCTCCGTCCCTGGTGAGCAGTTTCACCTTGCCGTCCATCAGCGGCACGACGACGTAGTCGTGGCCATGACGGTGCCAGCCGGTATTGGCGCCCGGCGCAAAGCGCCATTCGGTAACGATGACGCGTTCATTGTCGACGAAGACGGTTGGCTTGGCTGTTCCGGACATTTTTTCTGCTCCTCTGTTCGCCCAAGCGATCAAGGAATGAAAAGCGCCTTGCGAGAAGAGCCAGCTGGAAAATTCCGACAGCCAACAAAAAGCCCGGCACGATAGCCGGGCTTCTCGAATTCCGTGGTTCCGAACGATCAGGCGACGTTGCCGCCGATCCAGTGCGAAAGTGCCGTCTTGGGCAGCGCGCCGACCTTGATGTCGGCCACTTCACCGCCCTTGAAAATCATCAGGGTCGGGATCGAGCGCACGCCGAACTGAGCAGCGATTTCCGGATTCTCGTCGATATTGAGTTTGGTGATCTTCACCTTGCCGGCCAATTCGGTCGAAATTTCCTCGAGCGACGGGCCGATCATCTTGCAGGGGCCGCACCATTCCGCCCAGAAATCGACGACGACGGGACCCGAAGCGTCCAGCACGTCAGACTGAAAATTGCTCTTGTCGACCTTGACTGTGGCCATGATGAAATCCTTTCCGGGTTCGATGTCGCGCTATATGTGGTGTCGGCCTTGCAGGCGTTCAAGCAGACCTTGTGTCACGCCTGTGTGAGTCGGACAAGGGCATCGTCCATCGCGGTTTCGGGAATCCGCATCAGGTTGGGCGCCTCCGTAAACAGAAGGGCCGCCGAAACCTTGTGGCGCGGATAAAGCGGCTGGAGCAATGCACGGTAGAGTGCGAGCTGCGTGACATAGGACAGCGGAACATCACTGAACAACGCGGGGGCCGGCCGGTTGGTCTTGTAGTCGACGATGAAGACCTCGTCGGCGGTGACGGCCAGCCGGTCGATCTTGCCCGAAACCGAGCGTGGCTTGCCGCGAACCGTGACGCTGCCCATGATCGACACTTCCGCGCGCGAGCCCGCCCCGAACAAGGGCGCGAAATCCGGAGATGCCAGAATGTCCTGCACCGAGGCGAGTGCGGCGTGACGCTCCTGCTCCGGCCAGCCTGCGGCGATGCGCTCGAGATAGCGCAATGCTGCGGCGTTCCTTTCCGTCAGGGGAATATCCGGCAGCATCTGGAGCAGCTTGTGCAGCGCCAGGCCACGGGCAATGGCGAAACCCGGCTCGATCTCGGGATCGAGCACCGGCGAGCGGTCCGACACGACCGGTTCCTTCGTTTCCTCGATCAGCGCCGAGGCGCCGGACGGCGACAGAGGGCGCGGCAGCCGTTCCACGGGCGGCAGCGGCTTCAGCAGATGCGGCGGCATCGGCGAGGATGACAGCACCGGCGTTTCGGGCGTCTCGGCGGCGGCCTGCGCTGTCGTGAATGGCGTGACGCGAAAACGGTGCACCGTATCGTCGATGACCGGGTGCTTGCGTTCCTCGCTGTGCTCGATGCCGACCAGCGCCCGGGTCACGAGAGCATGCCATGTCGCGGCGTTCTGCGCGCGCTTGCCGTGATAGCCACAGACGATCAGGCGGTCCTCGGCGCGCGTCATGCCGACATAGAGCAACCGGCGATATTCGTCGTCGGCGCGCTCCTTCGCCTCGCCGCCCGCAGCCTGCGAGAACAGGTTGGCGACGTCGCTGCCCGAGCGCCAGAGGAAAGCTTTGACGTGCCGCAATTCCTCGCCCTTCGGCTGGAACGGCATCAGCCGCGGCAAATGCTGGTCGCTGAAGGGGGCGGCCCCGCCATCGACAAGGAACACGACCGGCGCTTCGAGCCCCTTGGCTGCGTGGACGGTCATGATGCGGACTTCGTCGCGCGTCTGGTCCATCTCGCGCTTGATCTCAGGACCGGCGCTTTCGAGCGTTGCGAGGAAGGATTCGAGGCCGGGAAGGCCCGTGCGTTCCTCAGCAAGACAGAAATTCAGGAATTCGTCGAGGATATCGCCGGCGTCCTGGCCGAGGCGCGCGACCATCTTCCTGCGCACGCCGTCGCGGCCGAGAATGCCGGAATAGAACTCGAACACCGGCCTGAAGGCCGATTGCGTCGACCATTCGGTGAGGCGTTTTACGGTCTCGGCCAATTGCTGAGAATTTTCGGCCAGTTGCCGGAGCGATGCATATAGGGACAGCCCGCCGGCGCGACCGGCGGCAAGATCGAAAAGCGTGTCTTCGCCGAGCTGGAAGATCGGGCTTTTCAGCACCGCCGCCAGCGACAGGTCATCCTCCGGCTGGATCATGAAACGGCCAAGCGCCATCAGATCCTTGACCGCGATATGGCCGGGCAGGCTCAGGCGGTCGGCGCCGGCGACCGAAATGTTGCGGTTCTTCAGGCTGCGGGCCAGCGCATGGACGAAACGGTCGCGCTTGCGCACCAGCACGATGACATCGCCGGCGCTGAGTTTTTTTCCGGTGCCTTCGATGATCTCGCCCGAGCGTATCCAGTTCTGGATGGTCGCGGCGACATTTTCGGCAACGCGCACGGCAGGCGCATGGGCATGGTCGACGGCCTGCGTCCAGTCGTCCGGTTCTTCCGCCGCATCGGCCCCGACCGAAGGCCAGACCTCGACATAGCCGGGCGCGCCGGCGCGGATGGCGTTGTGCTGGACCGGGCCGGGATCGAGCGTGATGCCGCGCTTCGCCTCGTCGCTGGCAAAGACCCGGTCGACGGCCTGCAGCACGTCGTCGGTGGAGCGGAAGGACAGCGTCAGCTTGACCGGCTCGAAGCTGCGGTTGGCGGCGCGGATCTTCTGCGAAAATTCCTGGCCGCTGCGGGCAAAGGATTCGGGCGCTGCGCCCTGGAAGGAATAGATCGACTGCTTTTCGTCGCCGACGGCAAAGACCGTGCGGTGGACGTTGTCGCGCGCGCCGAAGCCGGCAAAGAATTCCTCGGCCAGCCGCTTCACCACTTCCCACTGGTCGGGACTGGTGTCCTGCGCCTCGTCGAGCAGGATGTGGTCGATGCCCTTGTCGAGCTTGTATTGGACCCATGGGCCGGCATCCTGCCTTGCCAGCAGGCGCACGGTGCGGGTGATGAGATCGTTGAAATCGAGAAAGCCGCGCCCGGTCTTCAGCCGCTCGTAGCGGGCGATCAGCCAGTCGGCGATGGTGAGGGCTGCGCGCGTGCCTTCCAGCATGCGGAAGGTGGCAAGGCGGTCGGACGTCTCGATGATCGCGCCGGCAGCGGCGGCATAGCGCTCCGCAAGGTCGGGCATGCGGTCGTGCAGCGCCTTCTTGAACGTCTTGACCGGGTCGTAGGAATCGCCATCCGACTTCAAAAAGCCTTTCGCCAGCAGTTTCAGCCGGGCGACCGGGTCGGGTTCGGCAAAGGCCAGGATCACATCCGGAATGATGCTGTCCAGCGCGCGGCGGGCATCGACGGCGGCGGCTTGATTGGCAAACTCGGTAAAATAATCGGCTGAAAAGCCCGGCAGCGGCCAGATCGAAGCGGCAATGTCTTCCGCCGTGTCATCCGGGGAGAAGCCGAACTCGGCAAACAGCATGGCATAGGGCACGGTGTCGTGTGCGGCGGCATCGATGAAGTCGCGCAAGCCGTCGCGCTTGCGCACGATTTCGCCGAGCAGCGCGTCGAGCCCGGCTTCGCCGCCACGCTCCAGCACCATGGCGAAGGCCTCGCCGAGTTCGGGATTGTCGGATGCGACCGCGCCCGTCACCATTTCGCGCCGCGCGGTGGCAAACAGCGTTTCTTCCATCAGCGGGTCGAGCATCTGGAAATGTGCGGCGATGTTGGCTTCCAGCGGAAACTGATGCAGCACGGATTCACAGAAGGCGTGGATGGTCTGGATCTTCAGGCCGCCCGGCGTTTCCAGCGCCTGCGCGAAAAGCCGTCGCGCCCGGCGCAGCTTTTCGGCGTTGGGCGCCTTGTTGTCGATCTTCTCGATTTCCGCCCGCAAGGCCGCGTCGCCGAGCATGGTCCATTTCGACAGATTGCCGAAGACGCGGTTCGACATGTTGGCGGCGGCGGCGCGCGTATAGGTCAGGCAGAGGATTTTCGAAGGATCGGTGCCTTCCAGCAGAAGGCGGATGACGCGCTGGGAGAGCACATGCGTCTTGCCCGAGCCGGCATTGGCCGACACCCAGGCGGAATTCTGCGGGTCGGAGGCTCGCGCCTGCCGGTCGGAGGTCTCGGCGGGGACGGGATAGGTCTTTTTCATGCGTCGTCGCCGCCGCTGTCGGCGCCGTCACCGCCGGCTGACCATTCGAGGACGCGGGCGAGATGGTCGTAGTCGCCGTCCGTCTCGCCTTCGCGGAACGGCAGCGCGCGCGACAAATATCCCGTCTCGGGCCGGCCATAATGCTTGAGCAGTTCCTCAAGGCGGTGCCAGGCTTCCTCGGAGAGATCGCCGGCCGTGCGCGGCTTGCGGTTGTATTCGAGGATCGATTCCTCAAACACCTCGCCATTGGGCTTGAAGCGGACGAAGGCCAGTTGCGAAGGCTCCAGCCGACCGAGTTCGCGGAATGCGCCGCGCTTCAGCAGCGCGCCTTCCAGCGCCAGCTGCGGCGCAAGCAGCGTGTGCGCCTGCGCCTTGGACGGCGACGAGCCGGTCTTGTAGTCGAGAATGTCGGCCATGCCGGCCGGCAGTACATCGACGCGGTCGGCATAGCCCGAGAGAGTTACGCCCGAAGCGCCGACGACGGTCTTTTCGGCGCGCTCCTCGGCGTGGCGGGTGTTCACCGAGGGCGCGCGGGTGCGCTCCCAGGCGATGATGTTTTCGGCCAGCTTTTCGAAGCGCGGCCACCAGATCGCATGAACGTCAGCCGGCAAAAGAGCCTCTGTGAAACAGGTGCGGCCGGCGTCGAGCAGGACGTCGAGCGCCGAACCATCGCGCGGATCGACGCTAGATGCCGAAAAGCGATGCATGATGGCGTGGAACAGGGTGCCGCGCTCGGCCGCACCGGGATCACGCACCAGCGGATCGAGCGGCAGCAGGCCGAGAATGCGGCGGGCGTAGATCGCATAGGGATCGCGGCGCAGCGTCTCGATCTCAGTGACGGAGAAATGGTGCGGCCGCGCCTCGAGCGGCGGCTTGGGCTGCGGGCGCTCGGCGAAAGGAATTTGCGGCCCGCCATCCAGCGCCCTTGCCCAGCCGAGCAGTTCGTTGCCGCGCGCGCGCATGGCTTGCGCCTGCTCAGCCCCGGCAAAGGTCAGGATGCGCTGAAGCCAGCGCGACGGAACGGCGGGTGCGTCGCCCGAGCGGGCAGAGCGGGCGAGGATGACCTTGCCGGCACCCATCGCCATCTCGAAATCATGCGCCGACTGGCCGATCCGGCGTTCCGGCGGCTCGAGGTCGATGCCGGTCTTCATGATGCGCGACATGAAACGGTCGGCCTGGGCCTTGCGCGGCCACACGCCTTCGTTCAGGCCGCCGACCACCAGCGTATCGACGGACAGGAGGCGGGCTTCCAGCGCGCCCCAGATCGAGACGCGGCTGTCGCTGCCATAGGCCGGCTTGACCACTTCCGGCGCGACCAGCGCGTCCATGATGTCGGGCCATTCCTCAGCCGGGAAGGAGAAGGGCGCACTCGCCGCCACGAGGCCGCGCAGGAGTTCGGCCAGCTTTTCGCCGGCGTCGCCGGCATAGAGCTCGGTGAGGCTACCGTCTGCGCCTCGCCCGAGGGCTTCCATAGCCGTGACCGTCGCGCGGATGATGGCGGCAAGTTCGACCGTCTGGTCGTTGCGGAAGGCAACCAGAGGCGCCAGCGCATCGTGAAGGCGTGCAAGCATCGCCCGCGCTTCATCGATGCGTCTGACCGTCATGCGCGAAAACCAGAACGGTTTGCGGCCCTCGTCGGCCAGCGCTTCAAGCCGCTTTTCGAAAAGCGCGCCGAGGCTGGCGACATCCGGCCGGCCGGTACCGCCGCGCAGCGCCACCAGCTCGATCGTCTCCGCAGCATGGCGCACCGTGGAACGCTCGATGCCGAGCGAGAGCAAGGGGTGCTTGAGCAGCGACAGGACCGCCACCGGATCGCCGGGATTGAACGCCGCCTGCAACATGAGACGCAGGAAAGCGCCGGGCGGCGTATTGGAAAGCGGCGTGCCGCCGGAATCGTCGGCCTGGATGCCGAAACGCAGCAGCTCGGCCGAGACGCGGCGCGCCAGATTGCGGTCGCCTGTCACCAAGGCGGCGGTGCTGTCCGGCGCCTCGATCGCGCGGCGCAATGCGATGGCGATCGCGACGGCTTCGTCGCGCTCGCTGGCGGCTTCCAGCAGCGTCACATCGGCGAATGCGCCCGTCAGGCTTTCCTCCGATATTCTTTGCCGATGGTCCGCCCAATCATCGGTGGTTTCGGCCGGCAGCAAAGCTTGCCCGACGAACGCGGCGCGATGTGCAAGGTCGGGTCCAACAATGCCGATCTCGTCGACATCGGCGCGCAGAACGCCGAGTTTTCGCAACAGCTTGGCCACGCCGTATTGCGGATGGCCGAGCACGGACGGTTGCGGCGCATCGCCCGCAATAACCGACCAGGAGCGCTCATCCATGCGCTTGTCGAGCCCCGGCAGGACAACCGCTCCGCGCGGCAGGCGAGCAATGGCCGACAGCAGTTCGGCGGTGGCCGGAATGGAGCCGGTGGAGCCGGCGGCGATGATCGGCCCCTGTGGCGGGTCGAGCCTAAGCCGCTCGGCTTCTAGCCGGATCAGGGCGCTGCGATGGGCGGCAGGATTTGACAGATCGCGCTCCGCCAGCACGGCCGGCCAGCTGGTCATGACGATTTCGAGGAAATCCAGCGTTACCTGCCACCAATTGGCGAGGTCGCCTGAAACCAGGTCGCGCAGCCGCGACCACTCGGAGCCCTCGGTTTCGATCTCGTCCATCAGGCCGGCCAGATCGCGCGCCAGCCAGACGGCGTCCGCCGAGGAAGCAGGCACGACGATCTCTTCCTCGAAAAGGCTGGCGACATGGGCCGGCAGGCGCCGCTTCCAGCTGCGGACCAATGGCGCCAGCAGAAGCAGGCGATCGATCGACGCGATCGGCGGCGCCAGATCAAGGCTGGCAGAGCCTTCCGGATTGAACAGCGCCTCATCCTCGTCGAATTCGCCAAGCGGGCGAATGGTCGGCAGGATGGCCGCGCGACCGCCGGAGCTGTCGACGAAAACGCCGCGCAGCTCGCGCGCGGCACGCCGCGTCGGCACATAGATCGTGACATCGGCAAGCGCCAGCGGATCGCCGTCGAAACGAAACCCAGGGATCAGCCGGCCGGCAAGCAGTTCATCGGCAAGCGTCGGCAGAAAAGCGGCACCGGGCGGGATCGACAAGACCCGCGGCGTCGAGCGTGCACTCATGCGTCCTGCGCCAGCGCGGCGGCAACCACCGCTTCGGCCGGTGCGATGGCATCCGGCGTGCCGACCGTGATCCACTGGCCTTCCATCTTCATGCCGAACAGGCGGCCGTCCGCGATGGCGCGATCGAAATAGAGGTTGAGCGAATGCGGTGTTGGTTCGGCACCGTCGAAAATGCGCGGATTTATGACTGCCGCGCCGGCATAGATCATACCCGTCGGGTCGCCGGCGGCGCGCGCCAAAGTGCCGTCGGGCGCGGCAAGGAAATCCGTGCCGCCACTGTGTCCAGTCGCCGAGTCGAGATCTGCAAGCATCAGAAGAATATCCATTCTCGATGCATCCCAGGCAAGGGCAAGCCGTTTCAGGTTCGGCTCGTCGCGATCGATCCAGAAGGTGTCGGCGTTCAGGATGTAGAAGGGTTTTGCGCCGAGTTCCGGCAGCGCCTTGACGATGCCGCCGGCCGAGTTGAGCAGGCTTTCGCTTTCGTCGGAGATGATGATCGCCGGCTGCTTGCGGCCCGCGACATGGGCGACGATCTGCTCGGGCAGATAGTGGACATTGACCACCGCCCTGGTGACGCCGGCGGCGGCAAGGCTGTCCAGGCCCCAGTCGAGCAGGGTCTTTCCGGCGATGCGAACCAGCGGCTTGGGCAACGTTTCGGTGATCGGCAGCATGCGCTTGCCGAGGCCGGCAGCCAGCACCATGGCAATTTTTGGAGCGGTCAAATCGATGCGTCCTCAGTGAGGCCGTGACGGTGATAGAAATCGCGCAGTTCGGCAAGTGCAGGATGCGCAAGCGCGCGGCGCAGATAGTCGCGAATGCGCGGCAGATGCTTCAGATAGTCCGGCTTGCCGTCGCGGCGATCGAGGCGCACGAAAATGCCGAGGATTTTTGAATTCCGCTGCGCCGCCATGATGGCATAGGCTTCGGTAAAGGCCTCGGCGTCGAAACCACCTGCTTTCGAGCGCGCGGCGATATAGGCTTCGACCGTGCTTGCCTCGATTTCTACCGGCACCGTCACGCGGGCATCCATGGCGAGCGAGGCAATGTCATAAGCGGCGGGACCGATCAGCGCATCCTGGAAATCGATAATGCCGAGCCGGTCATGGCCGGTTCGATCGCCGCGCCAGATGATGTTGGGCGAATGAAAATCGCGCAGCATCAAGGTTTTTTCCTCCTTGTCGACGCGGTCGAAAAGATTGTTCCAGACCTGCCGGAAGCCGGCACGGAGCGCATCGTCGGGCTGCTTGGCGGCAACCGCAGCGAAATACCAGTCGAGCAGGAGCTCGACTTCGATCATCATCGCGTCGCGGTCGAAGGGCGGCACGGTGTGCACCACGCCGGGTTCGATGTCGATGCGATCCGGCCAGGTCTTGCCGTGCATCATGGCGAGCAGTTCTGCGGCGGCGGCATAGCGCCCGGCCACCGGCTTGCCCGCCTCCAGAAATCCTTCCGCGCCGAGATGTTCGATCAGCAGGAAACCGGCTTCGAGGTCCTGGGCGTGGATTTTCGGGACCGTGACTTCGCCATCCCGCAGGGCGCGGTCTATGGCGACGAAGGCCGAAACAGACTGCGCCGTGTGGGCGATCTCGGCATAGGGTTTTCCGTCGCGCACCGGAGGCCCGAGCACCAGCCGAGGCGAGTTCATCAGCACACGTGCGGGCTGATCGCCAAGCGTGACGATCTCGTAGGACCGCGCGGAGGCATCGCCGACGAAATGGCTGCGGTGAGCCTCGCCCCAACCGGCGGCGTGTAAAAAATCACGCGTGGCGAAGGAACGTGCGATGCGCTCGCCGAGCGCGCCGGACGCTGAAATCCTGACTGTGCGTCCTTCGCCTTCCTCGACCAGTTCGACCCGGGCTGCGGAAGGCGGCAATCTATCACCCGCCTTTTCGGGCCATTCGACCAGTGCCGCGCCCTGTTCCAACGCATCTTCAAAGCCGAGCTCATCCAGCTCGTCGGCGGAGGACAGCCGGTAAAGGTCGAAATGATGGACCGGCACGCGCTTATCGTAGGACTGGACGAGCGTGAAGGTCGGGCTTGGGACTTCGAGCTCGGCATCACCGGCGAGCGCGCGGATCAGGCTGCGCGCCAGCGTCGTCTTGCCGGCGCCGAGATCGCCGTGCAGTGCGAGTATGTCGCCCTTGCGCAGCGTCAGCGCCAGGTCTTCGCCCAGCCGGACGGTCGCCTGCTCGTCGGCCAAAAAACGCTCGAACTCCATGGCCATGGAGACCGCTACTCCGCCGCTTCGCGGACGCCGGTGGGCGTGGTCGGGAACAGGCAGATCACCGTGGTGCCGCGATCCTTCCCGGTATCGATCCGGACCGAGCCGCCGTGAAGTTCTACGAAGCTCTTGACGATCGAAAGGCCGAGCCCCGCGCCGCGCCGGCGGCCGCCGTTCACCCGCGGCTCGAAGCGCCGGAACACCGTGTCCAGAATCTCCGGCGCCATGCCGGGACCGTCGTCGTGCACGGCGAACTCGACGCCGTTCGCCGTCTGCCGGCAGGAGAGCGAAATGGTGCTTGCCTCAGGCGCGTAGTTGGCGGCGTTGCTGAGCAGGTTATAGAGGATCTGGCGAATGCGGGTCTCATCGCCGTGGAAGCTCTTTGGTGCCTGCGCGGCGTCGATCTTCAGCTTGATCGCATGTTCGTCGAGACGCTCGGCAACCAGTTCTGCGGCTGCAGCGATTGTCTGGTCGACGCGCACTTCGGCGATCTCCAGCTCCATGATGCCGGCATCGACGGTAGCAAGGTCGAGGATGTCGTTGACGATGGTCAGAAGCACCGACGAGGACGAGCCGATATGGCCGAGATATTCGCGCTGGCGCGGCGCAAGGGGACCGGTGGCCGGCAGGGACAGCAGTTCGGCAAAGCCGATGATGTTGGTGAGCGGTGAGCGCAGTTCGTAGGAAACGTGCTGGACGAAATCGTTCTTGAGCTGGTCGGCCTTTTCCAGCGCCTCGTTCTTGTCCTTGAGCGCGCGCTCGACATTGACGCTGTCGGTGACGTCGACAAAGGTGATCATCACTTGGCCGTTCGGCAGATGGATGACGGCGTAGCGCAGGACGGTGCCGTTCTTCAGTTCCGTCTGGCCGCTGCCGTCGCGGCGCTCGTCGTCGAAACCGGTGACGGCTGCGACGAAAGTCGGCCAGGGACTGTTTTCCGCCAGCGCATCGCATTGCGCGCGGATCGCCGAGATATGGGTCTTCGCTTCGACGGTTTCGGCAGGCAGGCCCCATAGGTTGACGAAAGCCGGGTTGGACAGGCGTATACGGCCGTCAGGCCCGAACACCGCAACACCTTCGGCAAGATTGTCGAGGGTTTCGCCCTGCACCCGCACGGCGGTGTGGTAGCGGCTTTCGAGGTCCATGCGCTCGGTCAGGTTCTCGAACACCCAGGTAACGCCGCCCTTGGGTTGCGGATTGGCGATGACGCGGATGGTGCGGGAGTCCGGCAGATGCCACCAATGTTCCTGCGAATCGACGGAACGATAGGCGCCGAGCAGGTTTTCCTTCCAGCGCCGCCATTCCGGCTGCTCGGCAATCTTGCCGTCGCTGCGCAGCCTGTCGAGCAGCAGGGCATTGTCGGGCGCGCTCTCGAGAAACGCGACGTCCAGGTCCCAGAGCTTCTGGAAGGCCTGGTTGAAGAAGCGCAGTTTTTCCTGCGGGTCGAAGATCGCCACTGCCGTGGTGAGCTGATCGAGCGTGTCGGCATGGCTGCGAACCGTGCGCTCATATTCCTCGCGGATGGTCTCGACACCGCTCATGTCGAGCGCAATTCCGGCCGACCCCTCGCCGCCGGCAAAATCCGTCACCGAAAACACCCGGCGATCGCCCTTGACCACGGTCGAAAGCGTCTGTTCGAACACCGGGTGGGCCAGATGCTGCTGCACGATCGATTCGCGCGCCGGCGTGCCAAGGAATTCCTTGCCTTCGCGTGTCGCGGCTTCCGCATTCAACGCCTCGACCGCCTCTGCATAGGCGCGATTGACCCATTTCAGGCGGCCGTCGGCGGCGCGTATCCAGAATGGCATCTTCAGGGCGTCGATGAGGCCGAGCATGTTGTCGTAGTCGGCGGCGAGGCGCTGGTTTTCCAGCTTCAGCCGTGCCTGGTTTCGCTGCGATTCGGAAAGCGCCACGAACCGGACCAGGAAATGCGACGGGCTCTTGCGGCCCTGGACTTCCAGCGGCGCGGAGGTCTGCGATTCGACGACGAGGTCGAAGGAGGCACCTTTTTCGCGCAAGGCTGCAACTGCGTGGTCGAGGGCGGCGGCCGAGCGCGGCATCAGCCAGCGGCCGAAGGCCAGAAACGCGGCGCGCTCTTCCGGCGCGCCGGCTTCCGCAGGCAATGAGCCGATCAGCTCGGGCTTCTGCTTTTCGCTCGCCCATACCACGACGCGCTGGTCGCGCAGGTTGAGCAAGGCGTCGGAGCGCTGCAACGACGCATTCAGGTCGGCAACGCGGGCACGCAGGTCGACATTTTCGGCGGATATCCGGGCACGCTCGCGGATCAGGACAATAGCGGACACAAGGGCCGCGCCCATGACGCCGGCAAAGACGGCGAGCTGCATGACTTCGACTGCGCTGACCGAAAGACCTGCCTTTCGCGCCACCACATCGGCCTGAGCCAGGGCAGCGTCAACCGAGAACAGTCCGAACACGGATGTAGCAGCCAGAAGGCGACGGGCCGCCGGCCACCGCGGCATGCCAGCCGGCCAGAGTCCTGCCACTGAAGCAGCCTTGCT
The DNA here is from genome assembly GCF_900116595.1 of Mesorhizobium sp. YR577. NCBI lineage: Bacteria > Pseudomonadati > Pseudomonadota > Alphaproteobacteria > Hyphomicrobiales > Phyllobacteriaceae > Mesorhizobium > Mesorhizobium sp. YR577. The sequence goes on from NZ_FPBI01000012.1 coordinate 54,314, forward strand.
CGAATCCTCGTGGCCGCCGGTAACGGCCTGTCCCGCGTCTAGCGGGTTATCCCCCGGCATGTCTTGTTCCTCTCCGCCGCCTGAATGCAAGACCGCCTTGATGATGCCCCTCGGATCCCCGCCCCCGGGCCCCAAGACGTCGCGAATCACAACAACATACAAGCTGGGCGAATCGCCGTGAAGAAGCTGATGCGGCAAAAAGAAAGCCGGGCGAAAAGTCAATCGCCCGGCTTCAACATCTAGTAGTTTGGTTAATTCAAATCAGTATCTGTAGTGTTCCGGCTTGAAAGGTCCTTGCTGGGTTACACCGATATAGGCGGCCTGTTCGCCGCTAAGCTCGGTGAGTTTCGCGCCAAGCTTGTCGAGATGCAGGCGCGCCACCTTTTCATCGAGATGCTTGGGCAGCACATAGACCTGATTCTGGTAGGTGCCGGGCTTCGTCCAGAGCTCGATCTGGGCGAGAACCTGGTTGGTGAAGGACGCCGACATGACGAAGCTCGGATGGCCGGTGGCGTTGCCGAGGTTGAGCAGGCGGCCTTCCGACAGAAGGATCATGCGCTTGCCATCCGGGAAGGAGATCATGTCGACCTGCGGCTTGACGTTGGTCCACTTCAGATTGCGCAGTGCGGCGACCTGAATCTCGTTGTCGAAGTGACCGATATTGCCGACGATGACCATGTCCTTCATCGCCCGCATATGGTCGAGGGTGATGACATCCTTGTTGCCGGTGGTGGTGATGACGATGTCGGCGGTGGGGGCCGCATCTTCAAGCGTGACGACCTCAAAGCCGTCCATCGCAGCCTGCAGGGCGCAGATCGGGTCGACTTCCGTGACCTTGACGCGGGCGCCGGCGCCGCTGAGCGACGCAGCCGAACCCTTGCCAACATCGCCGTAACCGCAGACGACGGCGACCTTGCCGGCCATCATCACGTCGGTGCCACGGCGGATGCCGTCGACCAGCGATTCCTTGCAGCCATACTTGTTGTCGAACTTCGACTTGGTGACGGAGTCATTGACGTTGATTGCCGGGAAGGGCAGCAGACCCTTCTTCTGCAGCTGATAGAGCCGGTTGACGCCGGTGGTGGTCTCTTCGGTAACGCCGCGGATCGCTTCGCGCTGCTTGGTGAAGAAGCCGGGCGACTGTGCCATGCGCTTCTTGATCTGGGCGAACAGGATTTCTTCTTCTTCGCTGCCGGGGTTCGACAGGACGTCCTCGCCTGCCTCGGCACGTGCGCCGATCAGGATGTACATGGTGGCGTCGCCGCCATCATCGAGGATCATGTTGGAGGTGCCGCCATCGGCCCACTGGAAGATCTTGTCGGTGTACTGCCAGTATTCCTCCAGCGTCTCGCCCTTGATGGCGAAAACCGGGATGCCGGCCTCGGCGATAGCGGCGGCAGCATGATCCTGCGTCGAGAAGATGTTGCAGGAGGCCCAGCGGATGTCGGCGCCGAGCGCCTTCAGCGTCTCGATCAGAACCGCCGTCTGGATCGTCATATGAAGCGAGCCGGTGATACGGGCTCCCTTGAGCGGCTGTTCCTTGCCGAACTCCTCGCGGCAGGCCATCAGGCCCGGCATTTCGGTTTCGGCGATTTCGATTTCCTTGCGGCCCCAGCCGGCAAGCGAAAGGTCGGCAACGATGTAGTCTTTGCTACCAGACATTGCAGTGCTCCAGTGAATACGGTTTGCAGGCGCACCCGGAGCCATATTCACAACGGGCGCAATTATGCCGCGTGACTATCAGATCACGGTCAAATCGACAATGGGATATAAAGAAATCTTTATTCGTGCATATCCTGCAACGAACGCCGCGTTCAGATTTCCTCGCCGAAACGCGCCGAGATCAGCGCTTCGAGCGCATCCATCACCTGCTGCGCCTCCGGGCCGCTGGCGGTGACACGGATCGAGCAGCCGGGGCTGGCCGCCAACATCATCAGACCCATGATCGAGGTGCCGCCGACGGAAGTGCCATCCTTTTCGACGCGGACGTCAGCCTGAAAGCCTCCGGCGACCTGAACGAACTTCGCCGAGGCACGGGCATGCAGGCCACGCTGGTTGACGATCTGGAATTCCCTGCTGATCAGGCCATCCTTGGCAGAGAAGGGCAGACTGCTCATTTGCTGCTCAACAGCTGGCTGGCGACATTGATGTATTTGCGTCCGGCCATCTGCGCCTCATCGAGGGCGAGCGCCATGTTGTCGCCCTTGCGCACGCTGGTGAGCTTGATCAGCATCGGCAGGTTCATGCCGGCGATGATCTCGACGCGACCGGATTCCATCACCGAAATGGCAAGGTTGGACGGTGTGCCGCCGAACATGTCGGTCAGCACCACGACGCCGGAACCGGTGTCGGTCCGGGCAACGGCATCGACGATGTCGCGGCGACGCTGCTCCATGTCGTCATCGGCTCCGATGGCAACTGTCTCGAAATGTTCCTGCGGCCCGACGACGTGCTCGACGGCGTTGCGGAACTCCTCGGCCAGTTGACCGTGCGTCACGAGCACGAGTCCGATCATTCTGCTTAGGCTCCCGTCATGGCCCGTTCACGAGCGCATTGTATTGTGGCCGGTTGTCCCGGCATGGCCGGACGGCGGAGCGCTATCTTGTCGACGCGGCGGGCGTTGACAAGTCCTAAAACGCTCGGAATTGGGCCATTTTGCCGCATCGCACCACGAACATGCACTCAAGTTACAAAAAAGGCGGCAAGGAAAGCCGGGCGGAGACCGCAAGAGCAGCGCCAGTGGCGTTGCGCGCGGCAAGCAGCAGGCAGGGCAGCCGGCAGCCGGCCATTTCCTCGAACCTGTCTTCCACAAGACGCTCGGTCTCAGCAGGCGAAACGAGCCGCACCAGAAGATCGATGACAGCGCATTCCTCGAAGCCGATCGGCTTCGGTCCCAGCCCGAAAACCTCCACGAGTCCGCAGATCGTCGGCGGCGCCTTGCACACCAAGCGTCCGCCACGCGCCGATATCAGCACCTGGTCGTCACTGAGCAGCCGGGCCAGCCGGTCTCTTGCCTGAAACTGCGCAATGAGGGTGAGCGCCAACGTGCTCTTGCCCGATCCCGACGCGCCCAGGATCAGAACGCCGCGATCGCCAAGCACAAGTGCCGTGCCGTGAAGGTTCGTGGCAACCACGATCAGCCTTCGACCGGAAGCGTCATCACGAAGCGCGCGCCCATGGTGTCGCCCGGCTTGGAACCCGGAATGTTTTCAGCACTCAAGGTGCCGCCATGCGCCTCGACGATCTGCCGGCTGATCGACAGGCCGAGGCCGGAGTTCTGCCCGAAGGCCTCGCTCGAAGGACGATCCGTATAGAACCGCTCGAAGATGCGGTCGATATTGTCAGCGCGTATGCCGGGACCATTGTCGTCGATCGTGACGATGTTGAACTTGCCGGCTCGCTCCAGCGAGATGGTGATCTGGCCGGTCTCTTCCGGAACGAAAGAGCGGGCATTCTCGATCAGATTGGTGATGACCTGGCCGATGCGAAGGTCGTGGCCGAGCGTGAAATAGCCTTTGACGCCCTGCGGCAGCTTCGCCGGCCTGAATTCTATGCCGACCTTGCGCTTGTGACGACCGGCATCCTGGGAGACGGCGACGAGATCGGAAATGAACTTCTTCAGGTCGATCCTGGCGGCGTCTTCACGCACAAGCTCGGCATCGAGACGCGAAGCGTCCGAGATATCGGTGATGAGCCGATCGAGACGCCGCACGTCATGCTGGATGACTTCCATGAGGCGTCCGCGCGATGCCTCGTTCTTGGCCAGCGGCAGGGTTTCGACGGCGCTGCGCAGCGATGTCAGCGGGTTCTTCAGTTCATGCGAGACGTCGGCGGCAAAACTCTCGATCGCCTCGATGCGGGCGTAGAGCGCATTGGTCATGTCGCGCACGGCGACGGAAAGATTGCCGATCTCGTCCTGGCGATCGGAGAAATCGGGGATTTCCTCGCGATTCTTGACGCCGCGGCGCACGCGCACGGCGGCAGCAGAAAGCCGGCGCAGCGGATTGGCGATGGTCGAGGCAAGCAGCATCGAAAGGATTGCCGTCACCAGGGCAGCGATGCCGAAGACGCGCAGGATGGCCTTGCGCTCGGCAGCGACGATCTTGTCGATGTCGCCGCCTTCGGTCGACAGCATCAGCACGCCCATTACGGCGCGGAAGCGCTGGATGGGAACCGCGACCGAGACGATCTGCTCGCCCTGCTCGCTGACCCTGACGATCGTCGACGGGCTGCCGGTCAGGGCGCTCATGACTTCCGGGAAAGACGCGCCGTTGCCGCCGGGCTGCTCGCGGTAGACCGGCAGGTCGCCATTGCGGAACAGGTCGAAGACGAACTTCTGCACGCGCTCGAGGAAATCGGGCTCCTCTTCCTGCACCGGAGGAAGGTCGTAGCGCAGGATCTGCCCGCGCGAATAGAGATGCCGGGAGTCAAGCAGCAGATTGGCATCGCGGTCGTAGATGCGCGCGCGCGTCCGCGTCGGCGAAATCAGCCGCCTGAGAACCGGCGCCACGCGCTCCGGGTTGATCGGAAAGTCGAGGCTGTCGAGCTGGTCCGATCCCGGCCCAAGGCTTTCGCCGGCCTGAAGCTCGAGCAGCTTTTCCGGGTCGATCCTGATCGTGTCCGTCTCGATCGTGGCGGAGGAGGCGATCGCGCCGGCGATGATCTCGCCCTGCGTCATCAGGCTTTCGACGCGCGCGTCGATCAGCCCGTCGCGAAAGGTGTTGAGATACATGATGCCGATGACGAGGACCGCCAGGCCGGCAAGATTGAGGAAAAGGATGCGGCGCGTGAGGCTGGAGAAGACATGATGGCCGAGAAAGCGGCGCAGCGGCACGGTCACGCGCCGCAGAAGCGAAGACGCCATCTTGCCCGGCCCGCGTGAGGCCGTTGCCGGTTTCTTGAGTTCGACCTCAATGGCCATGCAGTCACAAATCCCAGATCATGGAGCCTTACCGGTTCTCACGAACCGGGACGGGGCGCTCCACACTGCGAGCCTGATCCGAACCCGGTTCCCGCCTTCCCGGATCATGGCCCGACGGTTCGCGGGCTGTTATGCCTCGCGGAACCGGTAGCCGACGCCGTACAAGGTTTCGATCATCTCGAAATCGTCATCGACAGCCTTGAACTTCTTGCGAAGGCGCTTGATGTGGCTATCGATGGTGCGGTCGTCAACATAAACCTGCTCATCATAGGCCGAATCCATCAAGGCATCACGGCTTTTCACGACGCCGGGGCGCTGCGCCAGCGAGTGCAGGATGAGGAATTCGGTGACGGTGAGCGTTACCGGCTCGCCCTTCCAGGTGCAGGTGTGGCGCTCCTGGTCCATGACGAGCTGGCCGCGCTCGAGCGAACGGGCCTGCTGGCTCGGCGTCTTGGCCGCAGCATCGCGGGCGCTGGCGCGGCGCAGCACCGCCTTGACGCGTTCGACCAGCAGACGCTGCGAAAACGGTTTGCGTATGAAATCGTCGGCGCCCATCTTGAGGCCGAACAATTCGTCGATCTCGTCATCCTTCGAAGTGAGGAAGATGACCGGAAGATCGGTTTTCTGGCGCAAGCGGCGCAGAAGCTCCATGCCATCCATGCGCGGCATCTTGATGTCGAGGATGGCAAGATTGGGTGGACGTGCGGCGAGCCCTTCGAGCGCTGATGCGCCATCGGTGTAGGTCTCGACGCGATATCCCTCGGATTCCAGCGCGATCGAAACCGAAGTCAGAATGTTGCGGTCGTCATCGACAAGCGCGATTGTTGCCATATCAAGCGGCTCCCTCATGTGCGGAGTGTCCCTTCTTGCGTCGGAAGGGGCTATTGGCGGACAAATTGGGTACAAAATGTGGCACCGCCGCCGCTCCTTGTCGCATGGACCCTGACCGCATACTCCCTCTTGGCGACCCGGCTTCGCCTGAATGCCAGATTAAAAATTGCATGCTTATTGTGCAACCCTAGCATCTTTCGTTGGATATAAACGATTTAAAATATTTTCAAAATTTTTAAATCGATTAAAGATTTGAAATTACTTACCTTTTCTGTTTCTGACCACAATTGCCCTCCATGAGAGGAGGAATATGACGGCGGGTCATGTGCCCGAACATTGGCGCCCTTGTTATGGATGGAGAGCTGCGCATGAGCGAGACCGGCAAACGAAACCCGAATTACGGGATCGACAAATCCGGCCTGAAAACTTCGGGCACCGTGCATTATAATTTCGGTGCCGCAGCGCTTTATGAGGAATCGATTCGGCGCGGCGAAGCCAAGTTGACTGCGCACGGAGCCCTCGTGGCGGAAACCGGCCAGCACACCGGACGCTCCGCCAAGGACAAGTTCGTTGTGCGCGACGCTGCCACCGAACCGCATATCTGGTGGGACAACAACAAGCCGATGTCGCCCGAGCATTTCGAGCTGCTGCTGTCGGATTTCATTGCCCATGCGGCTGACAAGGATCTGTTCGTGCAGGACCTGATCGGCGGCGCTGACGCGACGCAGAAGCTGCCGACGCGGGTCGTCACCGAATATGCCTGGCATTCGCTGTTCATCCGCAACCTGCTGATCCGCCCGGCAGCGAGCGAACTCGACGTGTTCACGCCGAAGATGACGATCATCGACCTGCCGTCCTTCCGCGCCGATCCGGCACGGTACGGCTGCCGCACGGAAACCGTGATCGCGGTCGACCTGACGCGCATGATCGTGCTGATCGGCGGCACCTCCTATGCCGGCGAGATGAAGAAGTCGGTCTTCACGGCGCTGAATTATCACCTCCCGGTCAAGGGTGTCATGCCGATGCATTGCTCGGCCAATGAAGGCCCGGACGGTGACGCAGCCGTCTTCTTCGGCCTGTCCGGCACCGGCAAGACGACGCTTTCAGCCGACCCGGCGCGCACGCTGGTCGGCGACGACGAGCATGGCTGGGGTCCGGAAGGCATCTTCAATTTCGAAGGCGGCTGCTACGCCAAGACGATCCGGCTTTCGGCGGAGGCCGAGCCCGAGATTTTTGCGACGACGCAGCGCTTCGGCACCGTGCTGGAGAATGTGATCCTCGACGATGCCCGCGTTCCCGATTTCGACGACGGGCGGCTGACCGAAAACACGCGCTGCGCCTATCCGCTGGATTTCATTCCCAATGCCAGCGCCAGCGGGCGTGCCGCTCATCCCAAGAACATCATCATGCTGACCGCCGATGCCTTCGGCGTCATGCCACCCATCGCCAGACTGACGCCGGCGCAGGCCATGTATCACTTCCTGTCCGGCTACACGGCAAAGGTCGCCGGCACCGAAAAGGGCGTGACCGAGCCGGAAGCGACCTTCTCGACCTGCTTCGGTGCGCCGTTCATGCCGCGCCATCCTTCGGAATACGGCAATCTGCTGCGCGAGTTAATCGCCGCGCACGGCGTCGATTGCTGGCTGGTCAATACCGGCTGGACCGGCGGCGCCTATGGCACCGGCAAGCGCATGCCGATCAAGGCAACGCGCGCGCTGCTTGCGGCTGCCCTCGACGGCTCGCTGAACGGCGCGGAATTCCGCACCGACGCAAATTTCGGCTTCGAGGTTCCCGTGACGGTTCCGGGCGTCGACAGCGCGATCCTCGATCCACGCTCGACCTGGGCCGACAAGCAGGCTTACGACCAGCAGGCGAAGAAGCTCGTCAACATGTTCATCGACAATTTCGGCAAGTTCGAAACCCATGTCGATGCCAGCGTTCTGGGCGCCGCGCCGCGCATACTGGATGCAGCCGAATAGGCTCTTCCTCACCACACTTCGAAAAGGCCCGGTTCTGCCGGGCCTTTTCTTTTTGCGCGACGCGGGTCATCAGTAGCGCATGAGCGCCGACGAAAAGATCATCATCGCCGAGGAAGCCGTCATCCACCCGGATGACCTCGAGGAGAATTTCATCCGCTCCTCCGGCCCGGGTGGCCAGAACGTCAACAAGGTGGCGACCGCCGTGCAACTGCGCTTCGACGCCAGGAATGCGCCGGGGCTGAGCGAGCGTGTGCGCGAACGCACGATAAAGCTGGCCGGCCAGCGCGCGACCAAGGATGGCGTCATCGTCATCGAAGCCGGACGCTTTCGTACCCAGGAGCAGAACCGGGCCGACGCCCGCGCACGGCTGACGGAACTCGTCGCCAAGGCAGCCGAGCCGCCACCAAAGCCGCGCAGGAAAACAAAGCCGACGAAGGGTGCGGTTGAACGACGGCTGAAAACCAAGGCCGGCCGCTCCACTGTCAAGAAGCTGCGCGGCAAGGTCGAAAACGATTGAGCAAGACGGCCGCCCAAGAGTGGCGAATTTCAATCACTGCTTTCAATTTCTCGCGACAGATGCAAAATTCGCGTTGCGGATCAATGCGGCAGCAAGGAGATACTGACCATGGGTATGTTCGATTTTGTGAAGAATGTCGGCAAGAAGCTGGGCTTCGGCGGCGACGACGAAAAGGTGGCGACGGCTGAAGAGCTGAAAAAGGAACTCGATTCCCACAAGCTCGGCACCGACAAGGTTCAGGTCGAAATCCAGGGCGACAAGGCCGTTCTCAAGGGCGTCGTCGCGGATCAGTCGATCTTCGAGAAGGCCATCATTGCGGTCGGCAACACGCTCGGCGTTTCCAAGGTCGAAGCCGGGGAACTGAAAGTCGTCGCGCCTGAGAGTGGGCTGAAGCTCGATGGCAATGTCGACATGAACGCGGTGGTGGCGGCTGCAACGCCTGCCAAGGAACCCGTATTCTACACCGTGAAAAAGGGCGACAATCTCTGGAAGATCGCCGAGGCCCAATACGGCAAGGGCAAGGGAGCGAAGAACACGCTGATCTTCGAGGCCAACAAGCCGATGCTGACCCACCCCGACAAGATCTATCCCGGCCAGGTGCTGCGCATCCCCGATATCGCGCAGGCCTGAACGGCTTCTCTTACACTCGAAATTCAAACGGCGGCCTTGTGCCGCTGTTTTCATTTTCCAAAAGGCTTATCGCCAGCGGCGCTTAAAGCTTCCGCAGCGCCACTTCCTCGACCAGATGGTCCTCGCCCTTGCGCAGGATCAGGTCGGCGCGGGGGCGGGTCGGGAGGATGTTTTCCCGGAGGTTCTTCAGGTTGATATTGCCCCATAAGCCCTCGGCGATCGCCTTGGCGGCATCCTCGGACAGTTGCGAATAACGATGGAAGAAAGACTCGGGATTGCGGAAGGCCGTCTCCCTCAGCCGCATGAAACGCTTGATATACCAGCTGTGAATCAGCTCTTCCTCGGCATCGATATAGATCGAAAAATCAAAGAAATCCGAGACGAAGGGGACGAAGTTGCCGTCCTTCGGCAGTTCGCGCGGCTGCAGCACATTCAGCCCTTCGAAGATTAATATATCAGGCCGATCGATGGTGACGTACGCACCCGGCATCACGTCATAGGTCAGGTGCGAGTAGAGCGGCGCGCGCACGTCGCGCTGGCCCGACTTGATCGCCGACAGGAAGCGCAGCAGCGCGCCGACATCATAGCTGTCGGGAAAGCCTTTGCGCTCCATCAGGTTCTCGCGGCGCAGCACCTCGTTGGGCAGCAGGAAACCGTCGGTGGTCACGAGATCGACCTTCGGGCTCGACGGCCAGCGCCCGAGAAGCTCCTTAAGGATACGCGCCGTGGTGGATTTTCCGACCGCCACCGAACCGGCCATGCCGATGATGAAGGGCGTCTTGGCGACCTGATCGCCGCTGAAAAACGCCTGGCGCTGGCGAAACAGCAACTGGCTCGCCTCGACATGGGCGTAGAGCAGACGCGACATCGACAGGTAGATGCGGCGGACCTCGTCGAGATCGATCGGGTCGTAAAGCGAGCCCAGCCGCTTGACCTCGTCCGCCGTCAGGGTCATCGGCGTATCGGCGCGGAATTCGGCCCATCGCTCGGCCGAAAAGAAGCGGTACGGGGAATATTTTACGGTCGGAGCGAGTTGATCCATCGCTTACCCTCAGGCCAAGCATTTGTTTTTACGCAATTCCCGGGCGGAAAACCGTTTTTCCTGGAATTGCTTAGAGTGAGATGACGTTTCCTTGAATCGTCATCTCACTCTAGCATATTGATTTTGAAGCATGATCTTGCCTGAAAAGTCTGCAACTTTTCGGGATCATGCTCTAGCTGCGCGATGCCTTCTCGGCAATCCCGGACTGGCCGGTCCTTTTTTCGAGCTCCGCAAGCACGTCCGACAGCGGCACGCCGGCGACCGCCAGCACGACCAGCCAATGATAGAGAAGATCAGCACTTTCGGAAACGAGGTCCTTTTTGTCGCCCTTGACGGCGGCGATGACCGTTTCAACGGCTTCCTCGCCAAGCTTCTTGGCGGCGCGCTCCATGCCCTGGGTAAAGAGCTTGGCGGTCCATGACGAGGGATCGCCGGAACGGGCACGTTCAGCGACGATGCGTTCGAGATCGTTCAGGGAAAAACCGGTCATTCGCATCTCGGCGAGAGAGGTCACGCGGCAGCATCCAGCCGCATCGGCAGGCCTGCTTTTGCCATGTAGTCCTTGGCCTGCGCAATGGTGTAGGTGCCAAAATGGAAAATGGAAGCAGCCAGCACGGCAGTCGCATGGCCGTCGCGGATGCCGGCGACCATGTGCTCGAGCGTGCCGACGCCGCCCGAGGCGATCACCGGCGCGCGCACCGCGTCAGCCACCGCGCGGGTCAGGGCGATATCGTAGCCGGCCTTGGTGCCGTCGCGGTCCATCGAAGTGAGCAGGATTTCGCCGGCGCCGAGATCGACGACCTTTCGGGCGAACTCCACTGCATCGATGCCGGTTTTTTCGCGGCCGCCATGGGTGAAGATTTCCCAGCGGTCGCCCTCGCTCGGCTGCGAGACCTTCTTCGCATCGATGGCAACGACGATGCACTGGTTGCCGAACTTGTCAGCAGCTTCGGCAACGAAATCGGGATTCTTCACCGCCGCCGTGTTGATCGACACCTTGTCGGCGCCGGCCAGCAGCAGCTTTCGTATATCAGCCACCTGGCGCACGCCGCCGCCGACGGTCAGCGGCATGAAGCAGTGCTCCGCCGTGCGGGCAATGACATCGAAGATGGTTTCGCGGTTGTCGGACGATGCGGTGATGTCGAGGAAGCAAAGCTCATCGGCACCGGCCGCATCATAGGCCTTGGCCGCCTCGACCGGATCGCCGGCGTCGATCAGGTCGACGAAGTTGACGCCCTTGACGACGCGGCCGTCCTTAACATCGAGACAGGGAATGACACGGGCTTTGAGGGTCAAAGGACGGCCTCCATTTTTGTTTGCGCGTCCTCGCCGCTTCGCGGCTGCGGGCGTCGCGGGGCGTCCTTGACGTCGAGACAGGGAATAACGCGGGCTTTGAGGGTCATTGCATCAGGCCTCCCGTTCCTTGCGTTCCAGCGTATCCAGGAAGTCGACGAGCAGCTTGCCAACCAGTGGAGGCGCTTCGGCACTGGCGTCGAATACCGGATCGTAGGCAGAGATAGTCAGCCCGACGACCGGGATCAACCGCGCAACACCGCAGGCCATCAGCCGCAACTGGTCGGGGTTTGGGCCACCCGGCGTAGCGTAGCGGTTGGCCTGCAGGATATCCGGGTCGTGGACATCAAGGTCGAGATGCAGATGCGTGCGGCTGGCACCGGCAGCCTTCAGCCTGCCGACAGCGCCAGGCGCCTGCGTGCACTCTGCGCGGATGACGGGCAGGCTTTCCAGAAGGCGTTTTTCGTCCGGATCGAGATCGCGGGCATCGACCAGCAAGCAGCGCGAAGGGTCGATTGCCTGGAAACCGGGAATGGCATTCGCCATCGGGCGCCAGCACAGACCGAGCACGGTTGCCAGCGCCATGCCGTCGAGGAAGCCGAAGGTCGATGTCTCGGGCGTGTTGATATCGCCATGCTGGTCGGCCCAGATGATCGAATCGGCGTCGTCTCCGGCAACCGCGCCTGTCGTGGTCAGGCAGTTGCCGGAAAGCACGATCGGGAACCGCCCGGCGGCCTTGCTGGCCGCCACCCTGGCCGCGACGGCATGGCAGACGGCAAAACCGGTCGCGATCTCGCGCCCCTGCTCGTCGCCAACCTTGCCGATATCCTCAACCGTAATGTCGTGCCCGCTCAACGTCAGCGCTTCGACCAGTCCGCCGGCGATGATAGCCTCAGGGCCCAGTCCGACGCCGGATTGATAATGGCCGCTGTCATAGGGTGCGAGGATGAGCGAAAGCTTCATCGCCGGCTGCCTTTCCCCGCTTTCAGAATTGTGAGCGCTTCCGCCGGGTCGATGCGGCCGTCATAGAGCGCGCGGCCGGAGATCGCGCCTTCGAGCTTTGTCGCATCGGGCATGGTCATGCGCACGATGTCGGCGATCGAGGCGAGGCCGCCCGAGGCGATGACCGGAATGGAGACTGCTTCGGCAAGGTCGATGGTCGCATCCCAATTGATGCCGGTGAGAATGCCGTCGCGGTCGATGTCGGTGTAGATGATGGCCGACACGCCGGCACCTTCGAACTTTTTTGCCAGCTCGATGACACCCAGTGAGGAGGCTTCAGCCCAACCCTCGACCGCCACCTTGCCGCCCTTGGCGTCGATGCCGACCGCAATCTTGCCCGGAAACTTCTTGCAGGCTTCGATGACCAGGCCGGGATCGCGCACGGCGACCGTGCCGAGGATGACGCGCGCCAATCCCTTGGAAAGCCAGCTTTCGATATGATCGAGCGTGCGGATGCCGCCGCCGAGCTGGACCGGATTTTTCGTCGCCTTGAGTATCGCCTCGACGGCCGCGCCATTGACGCTCTCGCCGGCGAAAGCGCCGTTGAGATCGACGACATGCAGCCACTCAAAACCCTGATCCTCGAAGGATTTTGCCTGGGCGGCGGGATCGGCGTTGTAGACGGTGGCCTGATCCATGTCGCCGAGCTTCAGGCGAACGCACTGGCCGTCTTTCAGGTCGATGGCGGGAAAGAGGATCATGGCTTCCATTTCAGAAAATTGGTGATCAGGGCAAGGCCGAGCGCCTGGCTCTTCTCGGGATGGAACTGCGTGCCGGCCATGTTGTCGCGCGCGACCGCGGCGGTGACCGGACCGCCGTAGTCGGCAACGGCCAGCACCTGGTCCGGCTTGGTCGCATCGAGATGGTAGGAATGGACGAAATAGGCATGCAGACCGCCCTCTCCCGTCCGGATTCCGTCAAACAGCGGATGCGAATGTTTCACGTGAATCGTGTTCCAGCCGATCTGCGGGATCTTCAATGCCGGGTCGGACGGGGTGATTTCCTTCACGTCGCCGGCGATCCAGCCGAAGCCGTGGGTGATCGTCTTTTCGAGACCACGCTCGGACATCAGCTGCATGCCGACGCAGATGCCGAGAAACGGCCTCGCCTGTTTTATCGCGACCTCATCGATGGCTTCAGTCATGCCCGGCACTGCGTCGAGCCCGGCGCGGCAATCGGCATAGGCGCCGACGCCCGGCAGCACGATGCGGTCGGCGGTGCGGACGCGCTCGGCATCGGCCGTCAGGTCGATCTCGGCGGCAATGCCCGCCTCGCGCGCGGCGCGTTCGAATGCCTTGGTGGCCGAGCGGAGATTGCCCGACCCGTAATCGATGATGGCAACACGCATGTCAGGCTTTTCCGGGATATTGAACGAGGCCTAGCGCCGGTGCAGGTCGCGAAAGCGCATGGGGCGAGGCAACGGCGACGGGCCGGGCAATATCCTCGGCCTCGGCAGTCTCGCCGCTCGCAGCCTGTGTGAGATAGCGTATCTCGGCGTCAGATATATCATCGGCCTCGACAGCGCCCCATTCGCGCCAGCCCCGGCGGCGAAGAGCTGCAATGCGCAGCGCCGGCCCTTCCAGGCCGACAAAGATCGAGACGAGCAGCGACAGCAGCGAGCCGGTCACGCCGAAGCCTGCGACTTCGCCAAGCGCTGCCAACGCCAGAGCCGCGGCGAATGCAAACGCGGCTTCGATCCAGAGACGGTGCCAGAGCAGCCAGATCGGGGGCACGAGAAAGGCAAAAACCGCAAACCTGTCGCGGACGAAGACGGCCTTGTCGGATACCTCGCCGCGCCCCTTGAGCGGCGGCTCCATGACGACATAAGTGCTCATCGGCGTCAGCCTTTCAGCGAACCTTTGGTGGAAGGAACCGCGTCCGGCTGGCGCGGGTCGCGCTCGAGAGCCGTCCGCAAGGCGCGCGCCACAGCCTTGAAGCAGGTTTCGGCAATGTGGTGGTTGTTGGCGCCGTAATGATTGGTGACATGCAGCGTGATGCCGGCATTCTGCGACAGAGCCTGGAAGAATTCGCGCACCAGTTCGGTGTCGAAAGTGCCGATCTTCGGCGCCGAGAACTTTACGTCCCAGACAAGGAACGGCCGGCCGGAAACATCGATTGCAGCCCGCGTCAGCGTCTCGTCCATGGCAAGGTCGATCGACGCATAGCGCATGATGCCTCGACGCTCGCCGAGCGCCTTCGCCAGAGCCTGGCCGATGACGATGCCGGTGTCCTCGACCGTGTGGTGGTCGTCGATATGCAGGTCGCCCTTGGCCTTAACCGTCATGTCGATCAGCGAATGGCGCGAAAGCTGGTCAAGCATATGGTCGAAGAAGCCGACGCCCGTCGACATATCGGAGCGGCCGGTGCCGTCGATATCGAGGGAAACGGCGATCTCCGTTTCGCGGGTCTTGCGGCTGACTTCGGCGGCACGCTTGCTCATGGAGCGGTTCCTTGCATTCAGAAAACGTGAGCCTTCTAACAGCATGCTGCCACGATTTCCAGTTGGCACGACGCGTGTGTTGCGGCGCGTCTCGTGGGGATTTGCAATCATGCGGCCTATGCATACATATGGCGAAACAAACCTCGTACCGCGCCGATTGCCTTAAAGGGATGGCGCGCAATCGGAGCTGAATATGTCGAATGAATTGACGATGCACGCCACAACGATCGTGACCGTGCGCAAGGGCGGCAAGGTGGTGATCGCCGGCGACGGCCAGGTGAGCCTTGGCCAGACCATCATGAAGGGCAATGCCAAGAAGGTGCGCCGGCTCGGCAAAGGCAATGTCATTGCCGGTTTCGCCGGCGCCACAGCTGACGCCTTCACCCTGCTCGAACGCCTCGAAGCCAAGCTCGAACAATATCCCGACCAGCTGACGCGCGCCTGCGTCGAGCTCGCCAAGGACTGGCGCACCGACCGCTATCTGCGCCGGCTGGAGGCGATGATGCTGGTTGCCGACAAGAATGTCTCGCTGGCGCTGACCGGAACCGGCGACGTGCTGGAGCCGGAATATGGCGTGATGGCGATCGGCTCTGGCGGCAATTACGCGCTGGCCGCGGCCCGCGCGCTGATGGACACCGACAAGGACGCCGAAGAGATCGCCCGCAAGGCGATGGAAATCGCCGCCGACATCTGCGTCTACACCAACCACAGCTTCGTCATCGAAACGCTCGATGCCGCCTGAGGCGCAGCCCCGCTACAGCTTCCGTCCGGTGGTCGAGGCAGATTTGCCGATGATCGCCGGCTGGCTGCGGCAACCGCATGTCGCCGAGTGGTGGGACGATGCTGAAGACGAGATTGCCTCGATCCGCGAGCATATCGACAGCATATCGGTCGAGCCGCTGATCGTTGAGCTGAACGGCAAGCCGATCGGCTATCTGCAAAGCTACGATCCGCATCTCGAGGACGACCATCCCTATCAGGACCAGCCATTCGGCACGCTTGGGCTCGACCTTTCCATCGGCAGGCCGGAGCTTGTCGGCATGGGTCATGGCTCGGCACTTTTGCGGCAGTTCGTGGAAGAGCTGTTCGAGGAAGGCACGCCGCGCGTGATCATCGACCCGGACCCGGCCAACAAAAGGGCCATTCGCGCCTATGAGAAGGCCGGTTTTCGCGCCTTCGACACACGGACCTCGATCTATGGTCCGGCCCTGATGATGGCGATCGACGCCGATGACTGGAACGAGGACGCATGACCGCTTCGGCAGGGCAGAAAAAAGACGCTTTTCACCTGTCCTGGCAGGCTGGCGTCGCGATCGCAGCAGCGCTGATCATCGCGCAGGCGGTGATCCTCTATATGATGGGCCGGGTGCCGATCTGCGAATGTGGCTATGTGAAACTCTGGCACGGGGTCGTGCAGAGTTCCGAGAATTCGCAGCATATCAGCGACTGGTACACCTTCTCGCACATCATCCACGGCTTCCTGTTTTATGCGCTTGCCTGGCTGGTGCTGCCCGGACGATCGATTTGGGTACGGCTGGCGCTGGCCATTGTCGTGGAAGGCGCCTGGGAGCTCCTGGAGAACAGCGATTTCATCATCAACCGCTATCGGGAAGGCACGATATCGCTCGACTATTATGGCGACAGCATCGTCAATTCGGTGTCGGACACGCTGGCGATGGTGCTGGGCTTTGTCATGGCGCGACGCCTGCCCGTATGGAGCATCCTGGTTCTGGCGCTGATCTTCGAAATCGGGGTCGGTTATCTCATCCGGGACAATCTGACACTCAACGTAATCATGCTGGTCCATCCTTTCGAGGCGATCAAGCAGTGGCAGGCGGGGGCCATCTAGACCTATGAACACGCTTTCCAAATCGCCGGACATTTTCATCTCGAATGCAGCGCTGCTCGCGGCGATAGAACGCGGCCTTGTGACGGCCGAACAGGCGCAAGGGCTGCGCGATCTGGAAAGGACGAGAGCCACCGCCCTCGACGTCGAACCGCAGGATGACGAAAAGTTCCGTTTCATCAGCGGGTTCAGCGATATCTTCGTGACGATCGGCCTTGGCCTGTTCCTCGGCGCTGTGGGCTACTTCTCCATCGAATTCATCGGCAGTGTCGGCATGTGTGTCGTCATCGCGGTGGCGAACTGGCTGCTTGCAGAATATTTCACCCGCAAGCGGCGCATGGCGCTGCCGAGCATCGTGCTGCTTCTGGCTTTCGCGGCAGCGGTGTTTGGGGCCGTCGCCTTGGCCCTGGATCCGAGGCTGGGCTTCGGATCAGCGTTTGCCGACGATACCGGCTGGCCAATCGTCGTGGCCGGGCTCGTCACTGCCGGCGCCACTGCGCTGCACTACTGGCGTTTTCGCGTGCCGATCACAGTGGCAGCCGGGGTCGCGGCTCTGGTCGCCGCCGCTGTCGGGCTTGTTTTCATCGCTGCTCCCGATCTCATTGCGCAGATCGCCAAGCCACTGCTGCTCGTTTGCGGGCTTGCGGTGTTCGCGCTCGCCATGCGCTTCGATCTGAGCGATCCGCTACGCCAGACCCGGCGCACCGACATCGCCTTCTGGCTGCACATGCTGGCTGCACCGCTGATCGTCCATCCGCTCATCAGCGGCCTGGTCGGCCAAGGCGGCCCCGAGGCCATTTCGGCCTGGAGCATCCTTGCGATCTTCATCGGCCTTGCATTCGTCGCCGTGCTGGTCGACAGGCGCGCCATTCTCGTCTCGGGCCTGTCCTATGCCGGCTTTGCCTTCGGTTCGCTGGTCGTCAAGGCGGGACTGTCGGACAGCGTCGTGCCGCTGACCATGCTGGTGCTCGGTGCGCTGGTGCTTCTTCTGAGCGCCGGTTGGCATTCGCTGCGCCGTACTCTTCTGTCACGGCTGCCGGACGCCCTTGCGGGCCGGCTTCCGGCTCATACATAAGCAAAAACAAAACCGAGTATCCAATATGTCAAATTTTTCCCCCCGCGAGATCGTTTCCGAACTCGATCGTTTCATCATCGGCCAGAAGGACGCCAAGCGCGCCGTGGCCATCGCATTGCGCAATCGCTGGCGCCGCCAGCAGCTCGAAGGCAACATGCGCGAAGAGGTGATGCCCAAGAACATCCTGATGATCGGGCCGACCGGCGTCGGCAAGACCGAGATTTCGCGCCGTCTCGCAAGGCTGGCCGGCGCGCCATTCATCAAGGTCGAGGCAACCAAGTTCACCGAAGTCGGCTATGTCGGCCGCGATGTCGAGCAGATCATTCGTGACCTCGTCGAGACCGCGATCGGCATCGTGCGCGAAAAAATGCGCGAAGACGTCAAGGCGCGTGCGCATCTCAACGCCGAGGAGCGCGTGCTTGAGGCGCTGGTCGGCAAGACGGCCAGCCCGGCCACCCGCGACAGCTTCCGCAAGAAGCTGCGTGACGGCGAGCTCGACGACAAGGAGATCGAGGTCGAGGTTGCCGACACCGGAACCGGCGGCATGCCGGGCTTCGAGATTCCGGGCATGCCCGGCGCCAATATCGGCGTGATGAACATCAACGACATGCTGTCCAAGGCCATGGGTCAGACGCGGACCAAGACGCGCAAGACCACGGTCAAGGAGTCCTACGAGCTGCTGATCGCCGACGAATCCGACAAGCTGCTCGACCAGGACGAGGTCGTGCGCAAGGCGCTCGAATCGGCCGAGAATGACGGCATCGTCTTCCTCGACGAGATCGACAAGATCGCCGCCAGGAGCGACATTTCCGGCGGTCCGTCCCGCGAAGGCGTGCAGCGCGACCTGCTCCCGCTGGTCGAGGGCACGACGGTTTCGACCAAATATGGGCCGGTGAAGACCGACCATATCCTGTTCATCGCGTCGGGCGCGTTCCATGTTTCCAAGCCCTCCGACCTCCTGCCGGAGCTTCAGGGCCGCCTGCCGATCCGCGTCGAGCTGCGGGCGCTGGAAAAGGATGATTTCCGGCGCATCCTGACCGAGACGGAAGCCAGCCTGATCAAGCAGTACATCGCGCTGATGGGCACCGAAGGCGTGACGCTCGAATTCACCGACGATGCGATTGATGCGCTGGCCGGAATTGCGGTCGACCTCAACGCCAGCGTCGAGAATATCGGTGCGCGGCGCCTGCAGACCGTGATGGAGCGCGTGTTGGACGAAATCTCCTACACCGCTCCCGATCAGTCGGGCACCTCGGTGAAGATCGACGCCGCCTATGTCGAAAAGCATGTGGGCGATCTGTCGCGGAACACGGATTTGTCGCGATTTATCCTTTAAGGATCGCATCAAAACGATCCTTACCAACGGAAAGCGCTCGACTTGGTCGGGCGCTTTTCCTAACGTGCGCGGCTCGTGGCTATCGCAAGGTTGCGGCAACGCATGAAGATACTGTCTGTCCTGGCATCTATTCTGGTTCTGACCGGCGGGGTTTTGCCGTCCGCGGCGCAAACGCTTGTGCCGCCGGGAAACCGCAACGCCGAACAGCCGACGGTGCCGGGCGCCTCGTCCAAGCGCACCAAGGCCGGCAAGACCAGCTTCGACGCCAAGTACCGCAAGGTCTATGCACTGTTCAAGAATGATAGCGCGCTGCGCGCGAAGATCCGCGAGGTCGCATCCGCATACAGGATCGACCCGATGCACATCGTTGGTGCCCTGGTCGGCGAGCATACCTACAATGTCGATGCCTATGACCGGCTGCAGACCTATTATGTGAAGGCGGCGGCCTATCTCAACAACGGCATCAGCTTCACCTACAAGGGCGAAGACGTCACCGATTTCATCCAGCGGCCCGAATTTGCCGGCTGCGCCAGCAAGACCGACAGCTACGATCTGTGGGAATGCCGAGAAAACGTCTGGAACCGCCAGTTCCGCGGCAAGACGGTGGGTGGCAAGAGCTATCCCAACGACCGTTTCAGCGCCACCTTCTTCCAGCCCTTCTATGCCGGCCAGACATTCGGCCTTGGCCAGCTCAATCCGCTGACCGCACTTCAGGTGAGCGATCTGGTCCACCGGGTTTCGGGACTGCCGAAGCTCGATGCCGCGCGGCCGGGCCAGGTCTATGAAACGATCATGGACCCGGACCTGACCTTGCCTTATGTCGCCGCCGTCGTGAAAACGTCGATCGACGCCTATCGCAATATTGCCGGCTTCGACATTTCGAAGAATCCGGGGATCACCGCGACCTTGTACAATATCGGCAACCCGGAAGCGCGCGCCTATGCGCTGAAAGCGGAAAACCAGAAGCGGCAGAGCGAAGGCCAGGAAGCCAAGTTTCCAGAAGAAAATTATTACGGCTGGCTGGTCAACGACAAGCTGCCGGAATTGCAGGCGCTTTTCTAGCCGACGCCGAAGATCAGCGCCGTCGCCCGCGAGCGGCTTTCAGTTGCGCGGTGAGGTTCAGGATATCGTCCTCACCGATCCGGTTTATCGAACGGGCCAGCAGATTGGCGAGTTCGGTCGCTGCTGGAGACAGCCCCGATGTATCGATCACCACGCGCGGATGCGACGTTTCGGCCAGACGCTGCAGATCCTCGGCGTCATCCCAGATGATGTTGAAATAGCCGATGATCTTCTGGATAAGAGCCCAGGTCGGGGTTCCGCGCCTGCCATGCTCGAGTGCGGAGAGATAGGCGGCACTCACGCCGAGGGCTGCGGCCATTTCCTTCTGGCTGACGCCTCTTTCGTCGCGCAGCGCGCGCAGCCTTTCACCAAGCGGCGTCATGATTTCGGCACCGCATGACGGCGAAGCCTTATGTAGAGCGCGCCCGAGCCGCCGTGGTTGCGGGCGGCATGGTCGTGACTGCTTACAAACATGCGAAAAGGCGGTGTCATCAGCCAGGCCGGCACGGCGCGGCGCAGCACGCCCTCGCCGCCGGAAGACGAACCCTTGCCGGTGATAACCAGGACGTAGCGCACACCGCCGGCATAGGCGCGGGTCAGGAAGGAAAGCAGCAGCGAATAGGCCTGATCCTGCGTCAGGCCGTGCAGATCGACCCTGCCCTCGATCGGCAGGCGGCCCTTGGCAATCTTGTCGTGGGTCGGCGCATCGAAGGAATGCGTGACGGTCTGGCGCGGCTTGGCTGGTGTTGGAGCTGCCGGCTTGGCGACCGGTTTGTCCATGGCCATCGCCTGTTCCATGGTCATCGGCTCCGGCGACGGTTCTTGCACGCCCACCTTGCCTTTGAGCGGCTTGGCCGAGCGCGCGACCAGGTTCCAGAGGACACGGTCCTCGTCGCTGAGTTTTTTGACGCGCCCGCTCATGATGATGCCTCGCCGGCAAGGCTTCGGGGAATGAGGGCGAAAAAATCGGCATTGTTTCGCACCACACCCGCAATCTCGCCGGCCTCAAAACCGGAGCCGGCGAAGAGATCGCCTCGCGCAGTGCCGACGATGGCCGAACCGGTGTCCTGGGCGATCATCAGGCGGCGGAAGGGCTTTTTCTCGAAGGCCGTCAACGTCGGCGCGTGGATGAAGAACGGCGTGCCGAATGTGTGGAGCAGCCTGTCGACGGCAACGGAGCGGCCCGGCGTCAGCGGCACTTTTGCCGCGGCGATCGGACCAAGCTCCGGTTCGTCGACAGGCGCATCGCGGAAGAAGATGTAGGACCGGTTTTGCCAGAGGATTTCGCTTACCCGGTGCGGGTTGGCGGCCAGCCATGCCCGGATCGACTGCATGGTGACCTGTTCGAGCGGGATTTCACCGAGATCGGCCAGTTTTTTCCCCGGTCCCGAAAATCTCTGACCGGATTTTGCCGCATAGGTGACCCGGCGCAGCGATCCGTTCGTCATCTTGAGCCGGGCGGCTCCCTGGACATCGATGAAGAACGCATCGACCGGGTCGGCAACCCAGGCGATTTCCAGCCCGCGCCCAGCCAGAGCGCCCTGTTCGATTGCCGCGCGATCGAAATATTCAACAGGGCCCGTTGGCGTCTCGCGCCCGAAGGCGAGATATGGATCCATGCCCGCAGGGCGGTTTTCGTCATCGATATCGATCAGATCGTCGGGCCGCGCCAAGAGCGGAACCCTGAATTTTTCGGTTCGGCTGGCAGATGCTTCCACTTCCGGTTCGTAGAAACCAGTGACGAAACCGGCTTCCGTGTCATCCGGCACGACGAGCGCCGGAACGAAATGACGCTCAAAAAAAGCCCTGGCATCGCCAGTGCTTTCGGCTCGGGCCGCGGCATAGGCTTCTTCGAAGGCCGAAAAATCGATGCCGAGCGAACCCGTTCGATAGGGTTTGTTCAGGACGTGGAAGGCTGAGTGGCGAAAGGCGGCGTAGGCATCCGCCTGGGTGTCATCTGCCCAGCCGGGCAGGTCGTCGAAGGAGACGATGCGGAAAACAGGCGACAAAGGCACCGGCCCGGCTCCCGCAAAAGGCTCAGTCTTCTTCTTCGGTGGCGACGAGCTTCCAGTTCGGGTCGCGCGAGCGGGTGTCGCGGGCGAAGGTCCAGACGTCCTTGACCTCGGCCACCGTCTCGGGATCGCCGTCGATCACCTCGCCGGCCTTGTCGCGCGTGGCGGAAATCAGCTCGCTGACGATGCGGAGCGTGATATGCGCCTCGCCATTCTTCATCTCGGCCGAGACGATATCGGCCTTGTCGATGCCGACGAAAGAGGACTGGATCTTTTCCGAGCGTCCTTCGCGATCGGAAATCGCGGCGACAAAGCCATCATAGACTTCGCGCGAAAGCAGGTTTTTCAAGGTTTTGCGGTCGCCGTCGGCATAGGCCATGACGATCATCTCATAGGCCATCTTGGCGCCGTCGACGAAGGTTTTAGGCTCGAAGGTCTGGTCGCCGTCCTTGATCGCGCGCAAGCCCTTGTTCAGCTCCGTGCCGGGCTTGGCGAAGGCGTCGATTGCCACATAGGCTTCGTCATTGTCTGCGGAAACGCGCTTGCGCGGCAGGGAAACGACATTTTCGGGTTTCGCCGAGGCGTCCTTGTCGCTGCGGGTCCGCCCGGCAGTGTAGGGATCGAAGGGCGGACGCTCGTTGCCGGTGCGGCGGCCGAGCACATTGCGCAGCTGGAAGAAGATCACGACAGCCGCAATCAGAAAAAATATCGTGCCGAAATCGAAGAATTCCATGTCTTTCGCCACTAGTCCTTTGTCTTCGGCCGGCAACACCGCCGTTTCGCCGCATTCCGCGCTTCAATCCATGCATATAGAACGCATGCCGTCATCATTCAAATCAAAGGCATGCATACCTATCTATCGTATAATGTGCCAGCATCGGGTGCTGGGCATTTTGATGCAACCTTAATATTGGCGGGCACGTGCGGGTTTCCCTCATTCCTTTGTTTCTTCTTCTGCTTCCCCTGATCGAAATCGCCGGTTTCGTGGTCGTCGGGCGCCAGATCGGCGTTTTGCCTACTCTGGGGCTTACCATCGCCACCGGAATCGCCGGCGGCATGCTGATGCGCTACCAGGGATTCAGCGTTCTGGCCGGCATTCGCGCCGAAATCGAGGCCGGGCGCGACCCCAGCCGCAACCTCGCCCATGGCGTGATGATCCTGCTTGCCGGCGTTCTGCTGCTCATTCCGGGCTTCGTGACGGATATCGTCGGCATATTGCTTTTCATTCCACCGATCCGCGACCTCGGCTGGCGCTTTATCAAGCGGCGGGTCAATTTTTCGGCGGATTTCGGCCGGATGGGCGGCTTCCCGCGGGACGGCAGGCGCGAAAAGACCATCGATCTCGACGAAGACGACTATACCAAAGGCCCCGACCCGCGTTCGCCCTGGCGGCAGATCGGCGACGAGTGATCCGCCAAACGGCCTGAAACCGGCAAAAACTTGTGTTGGCAAGAACACCATGCTAGCCAACGCACGATTTTAATCCGGGCCGCCGGGCGGCTGAAGCAAAGAGGATCATGGCTCATGGCCAAGAACGACAATGACGCCGCGGGCGCTGTGAGCAACGGAAACGGCAACAACGGCGTGCAGCCTTCGTTGAACGTGCTTGCCCAGTATGTGAAGGACCTTTCCTTCGAAAGCCCCGGCGCGCCGAATTCGCTGCGCGGCCGCGATAAGGCTCCCGGCATCGCCATCAATGTCAACGTCAACGCCAATCCGCTTTCGGACAAGGAATTCGACGTCAATCTGTCGCTGACGGCCAAGGCTGCCTTCGACAAGGACGTGCTGTTCAATGTCGAGCTCATCTATGGCGGCGTCTTCAAGATCGAAGGCTTCCCGCAGGAGCACATGCTGCCGCTGCTGTTCATCGAATGCCCGCGCCTGCTGTTCCCGTTCGCTCGCCAGATCATCGCCGACGCGACGCGCAATGGCGGCTTCCCGCCGCTGATGCTCGACCCGATCGATTTCGCGCAGATGTTCCAGCAGAAGATGGCCGAAGACCAGGCTGCGGCCAAAGTCCAGGTCAGCTGATTTCTCCAGCGAAACCAATTGAAAAACCCGGCCTAGCGCCGGGTTTTTCGTTTTCAGCTCTGTTTTTGTTTCTCAGTTCTCTTGGAAATTTTGCCAGAGGGCTTTTTCGCCGAGATCGGCGATCAGGCGCATATGCGCGGCACGTTCGGCATCCGTCAGGCGGCGCGGTAGCGGTTCGGGACGCGGCTCGATCGAAATCTCAATCTGGATTTCGGTCGTGGCATCCGACCTTGTTTCCATGCCTGCGTCCAGGACA
Organism: Mesorhizobium sp. YR577; assembly: GCF_900116595.1. Lineage (NCBI taxonomy): Bacteria > Pseudomonadati > Pseudomonadota > Alphaproteobacteria > Hyphomicrobiales > Phyllobacteriaceae > Mesorhizobium > Mesorhizobium sp. YR577. The sequence goes on from NZ_FPBI01000012.1 coordinate 78,587, forward strand.
AGGGCCGTCTGCTTGCCGCCGATCAGCTCGATATAGACTTCGGCCAGAAGCTGCGAATCGAGCAAGGCCCCGTGAAAAGTGCGGTGGCTGTTGTTGATGCCGTAGCGGCGGCAGAGCGCGTCGAGCGAATTCGGCCCCATAGGATGCTTGCGCCGCGCCAATGCGAGCGAGTCGATGACGCGTTCCGAGCCGATCGCCGGCTGGCCGAGCCGGGCGAACTCGGCATTGATGAAGCCCATGTCGAAATTGGCATTATGGGCGACCAGCTTGGCGCCGTCGATGAATTCCATGAACTCTTCGGCTATTTCCGGAAAGGTCTTTTTATCCGCCAGTTGCTCATTGCTGATGCCATGGATCGCCAGCGCCTCGGCGTGAACGGCCCGCCCTTGCGGATTGATAAAGACGTGAAAGGTCTTGCCGGTCGGAAAGCGGTTGACGAGTTCGACGCCGCCGATCTCGATGACGCGGTCCTCGCGGGAATCGAGGCCCGTGGTTTCCGTATCGAAAATGATCTCGCGCATTCGAATCACCACTCCTTGACCAAGCATGGCCCCGACCGAGAATCCCGGCAAGGTCAGGCAGCGGGCTGTCCCGGCATTTCCTTGGTCAGCGTGGCGATGATTTCTTCGACCGACTTTTTCGCGACCTCAAGGTCCTGGCCGGTATCGATGATGAAATCAGCGAGCCGGCGTTTTTCCGCATCCGGCACCTGTTTTGCCAGAATACTGGCGAATTTTTCCTCGGTCATCCCGGGCCGCGCAAGCACGCGCTCGCGCTGGATATCCGCCGGCGCGGTCACCACGGCCACCTTGTCGACGCGATTGCGGCCGCCGGTCTCGAATAGCAACGGAATATCGAGCACAGCAAGCGGCGCTCCAGCCGCGCGGTGCCTTGCCAGAAAGGCGTCTGCATCAGCGCGAACCAGTGGATGGATGATCGCTTCGATCTTTTTCAGCGCTTCCGCGTCGCCCAGAACCTGACGCGCCAGCAGTGTGCGGTCGACAACGCCGTCCTTCACCGTTCCGGGAAACGCCGCCTCCACCAGGGGTGCGGCCTTCCCGGCATAAAGACGATGGACGGTTTCGTCGGAATCATGCACCGGCACGCCGGCATCGGCAAACATCTTGGCCGTCGTCGACTTGCCCATGCCGATCGACCCGGTCAACCCCAGTACGATCATTTGGCACCCAGATCCGAAACGATGAGGCTGCGCAGTTCCGGCGTAACCTCCGGCCTGACGCCGAACCAGCGCTCGAAGCCCGGAACCGCCTGATGCAGCAACATGCCGAGGCCGTCGACGGTCTTCAGTCCCCGCATCCGCGCCGCAGCAAGCAGCGGCGTCTCCAGCGGTACATAGACAATGTCTATAACGATGGCATGGTCGGGCAGATGTGACGGGTCGGCCGGGATCTCGGCGTTTCCATGCATGCCAAGCGCCGTTGTGTTGACCAACAGGCCGGCGTCGGAGAGCAGTTCCGAAACGGCATCGGAGGGATGGGCCGAAACACCTTTGCCAAAGCGATCAGCCAGTTCGGCAGCGCGCGCGACAGTCCGGTTGACGATGCGGATATCGGTAAAACCGCGCTGTTTCAGCGCGAAAATGACGGCGCGGGACGCGCCGCCGGCACCCAGCACCACGGCGGTCCCAGCTTTCGTCCAGCCCGGCGCATATTCATCGAGATTGGCGGCAAAGCCGTGTGCATCGGTGTTGGTGGCGCAGAGCTGCCCATCCTCGAACCACAAGGTGTTGACCGCGCCGATTTCCTCGGCGGCAGCGTCGCGACGATCAGCGAAGCGGTAGGCTGCTTCCTTGTGCGGTATCGTGATATTGCCGCCGGCCAGCCCGTTTTCGGCCAATCCGCCGAGAAAAGCTTCGAAGTTCTCCGGTGCGACATCGACGGCATCGTAGAAGCCGTCGATTCCGTGCTTTTTCAGCCAAAAACCATGGATTTTCGGCGAACGCGAATGGGCGATCGGGTGACCGCACACGAAGGCCTTAACGGCACGATCAGCCATCGATCGCTCCGAGATCGCGCAGCTTCGCCAGAAGCGGCAGCAGCGGCAGGCCGACAATGGTAAAATAGTCGCCGTCGATCTTTTCGAAGAGTTGGATGCCCTCACCTTCTATCTGATAGGCGCCGACGCTTGCCAGCGCCTTGTCGCCGACTTTTGCCAGATGGCGGCCAATGAAAGCGGGATCGAGCTTGCGCATGGTCAGCCGCGCGATGCTGACATCGCGCCATAGTGTTTCGCCGTCTCGTACCAAAACGACGGCGCTGTTGAGCTGATGCGTCTTGCCGGAGAGATCGAGCAGATGCCGGCGCGCATCTTCCTTGTCGCGGGGTTTATGGAAAACGCGGTCGCCCAGCGAGAGCGTCTGGTCACAGCCTATGACCAGGGCACCGGGGTGGCTTTCGCTGACATTGATTGCCTTGGCCTCGGCCAGGATCGACGCGACATCTTCCGGCGTAGCGCCAGTGCCTTCGAGCGGCGCCTCGAGTGCCCTCTCATCGACATCGGCCGGGATTGCGGTGAATTCGATGCCGGCATTGGCCAGAAGCGCCTTCCGGAACGGACTTGCCGAAGCCAGTATGATTTTCGCTGCCATGCAAACCTCGGTCGAAGGGTCGGTCGCGCTTCGACTAGCGCGTCTTGCCGCGCAGGGCAACGATTGCGGCTGCCGTTTCCTCGATGGAACGGCGGCTGACATCGATCATCGGCCAGTTGTGCCGCGTGCAGATCTGCCGCGCATAGGCAAGTTCCTCGGCAATCGACGCCCTGTCGACATAGCCTTGTGAATCATAACCGGTGGTCGTTCCCAGCACCCGGTTCTGACGGACCTGCGAGACACGCTCGGCGGTGGCGACCAGGCCAACGATGAGGGGTTTCCTGGCGTCAGCTAAGCTCTCCGGCAGCGGCACGCCGAGAACGATCGGGATGTTGGCGGTCTTGATGCCGCGATTGGCCAGATAGATGCTGGTCGGCGTCTTTGAGGTTCGCGATATGCCGATGAGAACGACATCAGCCTCGTCGACATCGCCGGGCAACTGGCCGTCGTCATGCTCCATGGTGAAGTTCAGCGCATCGATGCGCCGGAAATATTCGGCATCCAGCACATGTTGCGCACCGACCCGGCGGCCGGCCGGCGTACCGAGATAGGACTGGAAGACCGCAAGCACCGGCTCCAGCACGGAAACGCAAGGCAAGCCCATTTCGGCGCAGCGCGCATCGATCTGGCCGGCAAGGTTCTGGTCGACAAGCGTATAGAGAACGATGCCGGGCTCTTCCTCGATATCCTCGAACACCTTCATCAGCTGCTTGTCGGTGCGGATGAGCGGATAGATGTGCTCGATCGCCCTTGCATCCTTGTATTGCGCGGATGCCGCCCGCCCGGCGGCCAGCAGCGTCTCGCCGGTGGCGTCCGAAATAAGGTGAAGATGGAAGAAGCTCTGGGGTTTGTTCACAAGGCGCGCCCGGTTCTGTGGTCAAATGTGGATAAGCAGGACATTTGCCCCTCTCGGCCAGAGCGGACTGTATCAGAAGCCAGTTTGTCCACAATTCGCCCTGCTGTCTGTTTCGTTTTCGCGGCAAGGAGGGTTATGGGGATAAGTCGAACAAGCCTCAGAAGATTGTCATCGGCCTGAAATTTTCAGACCAGCAAGGCTTTGTAATTCCTGGCTGAAATCTGCTCGTCCCCAGAGTTTTCCAATTCACATCGAAATCGGCGCGACAATATGCTTTCTGGTTACAAAGGCTCGTTCGGGGATAAGTCGCAATTCCCGATTCCAACAGAGTCTAAGAATCAGAAGACTCTTTTCATAGAATTTATATTTATAGAAAGAGCTGGGAGGATAACGCTCAATGCACGCGCAACGCGTCATGCTGGACGTCCTGAAAGGCGAGACAGTTTCTCCGCCTCCACTCTGGATGATGCGGCAGGCTGGCCGCTACCTTCCCGAATACAGGGAGCTCAGGAAGAAGGCCGGAAGCTTCCTCGATCTCTGCTACAATCCGGACTTCGCAGTGGAGGTGACGCTCCAGCCGATCCGCCGCTTTGGCTTCGATGCTTCGATCCTGTTCTCCGACATCCTCGTCGTGCCTCATGCGCTTGGCCGCGATCTTCGCTTCGAGGAAGGGCGAGGTCCGCTGATGACGCCGATCTCGGCACCGGAAATTGCTGCTCTTGACGGATCGAATTTCCATCACCATCTGAAACCGGTCTACGAGACGGTAAAGCGCCTTCGCACTGAGCTCCCCGAACAAACCACATTGATCGGCTTTTGCGGCGCACCGTGGACGCTTGCGACCTACATGATCGCCGGCCATGGAACGCCCGATCAGGCACCGGCCCGGCTTTTTGCCTTTCGTGAGCCTGAGGCAATGGCGCAGTTGCTTTCGATGCTCTCGGACTATTCGGCCAAATATCTCATCAAACAGATCGAAGCCGGCGTGGACGTCGTCCAGATATTCGACAGTTGGTCCGGCGTGCTCGATGAGGCCTGTTTCGAAGCTTTCTGCGTCCGCCCGGTGGCGGAAATCGTGCGGCAGGTTCGCGCCGTCTATCCCGATGTTTCGATCATCGGGTTCCCGAAAGGTGCCGGCCACCGCTATTCCACCTATCGCGAGAAGACGGGCGTTACCGGTCTCGGACTGGATTGGACGGTGCCCTTGTCCCAGGCGCGGGCCTTACAGGCGGGCGGGGCCGTGCAGGGCAACCTTGATCCATTGCGGCTTGTAGCCGGCGGACGGGCCCTCTCTGAGGGCGTGGACGCTATCCTGAAGGCATTGGGCACCGGGCCACTGATCTTCAACCTCGGCCATGGTATTACGCCGGAAACGCCTATCGAACATGTCGAGGCGATGATCCGGCAAGTCAGGAGCTTTTCAGGGCAATGAGTGCTGAAAGCGCAAAAGTTTCGCCAAGCGGCGGACAGGCGATGAAGCGGGCGGCGATCGCGATCGGCATTTTCGTCGTTCTGACGGGATTGCTGTTCTACTTCGACCCGGAAAATCTCTATCTCTGGGCCAAGGCCGTGCATGTCATCGCCGTCATCTCGTGGATGGCGGGCATGCTCTATCTGCCGCGGCTGTTCGTCTATCACGTCGATGCCGAGCCGGGTTCTGTTCAGTCGGAAACTTTCAAGGTGATGGAGCGGCGTCTGCTGCGCGCGATCATCAATCCGGCGATGATCATTACCTGGGTGTTCGGGCTGTGGCTTGCCTGGAAAGGCTTTGGCTTCTCGGGTGGCTGGCTGCATGCGAAGATTGCGGCGGTCGTTGCGCTATCCGGTGTGCATGGTTATCTCGCTGGCGCGGTTCGCCGTTTTGCCGAAGACCGAAACACCAAACCGGCACGTCATTGGCGGATGATCAACGAGATTCCGACAGTTTTGATGATCATCATCGTCATTCTCGTCATCGTGAAGCCATTCTGACCGCTTCGATCCCGTAAAATGGCACCTTGCTCTTTGCCGGGTAGCCGGATAAAAGACAGATCTTCCTTCCCGCCACGCGCCGTCCCCACTTTCACCTTGACCGCGCTCGGCGCTCATCGCATTCGCCGATATTTTTCCCTTATCTCATTCAGAGTCCGTCTATGCAGGAAATGAAACTCCAGGAGTTCAAGAACAAGAAACCGACCGATCTCATTGCGTTCGCCGAAACGCTGGAGGTCGAGAACGCCAGCGTCATGCGCAAGCAGGAGCTGATGTTCGCCATTCTCAAGAAACTCGCGGCGCAGGACATCGAGATTATCGGTGACGGCGTCGTTGAAGTGCTGCAGGACGGTTTTGGTTTCCTTCGCTCCGCAAACGCCAACTATCTGCCGGGCCCGGACGATATCTACATCTCGCCTTCGCAGATCCGGCGGTTTTCGCTGAAGACCGGCGATACGGTCGAGGGTCCGATCCGCAGCCCCAAGGAAGGCGAACGCTATTTCGCGCTTCTCAAGGTCAACACGATCAATTTCGATGACCCCGAGAAGATTCGTCACAAGATCCATTTCGACAATCTGACGCCGCTCTACCCGACGGCGCGCCTGAAGATGGAAGTCGAAAACCCGACCACCAAGGATATCTCGCCGCGCGTCATCGATCTCGTGGCGCCGCTCGGTAAGGGCCAGCGCGCCCTGATCGTGGCGCAGCCGCGTACCGGTAAGACGGTGCTGCTGCAGAACATAGCGCACTCCATCACGACCAATCATCCGGAATGCTATCTGATCGTGCTTCTGATCGACGAGCGACCGGAAGAAGTGACCGACATGCAGCGCTCGGTGAAGGGCGAGGTTGTTTCCTCGACATTCGATGAGCCGGCGGTGCGTCACGTGCAGGTCGCGGAAATGGTCATCGAAAAGGCGAAGCGCCTGGTCGAGCATGGCCGTGACGTGGTCATCCTGCTCGATTCCATCACCCGTCTCGGCCGTGCCTACAACACCGTGGTGCCGTCATCCGGCAAGGTTCTGACCGGCGGTGTCGACGCCAATGCCCTGCAGCGCCCCAAGCGCTTCTTCGGTGCAGCGCGTAACATTGAGGAAGGCGGATCGCTGACGATCATCGCAACCGCGCTGATCGATACCGGCAGCCGCATGGACGAAGTCATCTTCGAAGAGTTCAAGGGTACGGGCAACTCGGAAATCGTGCTCGACCGCAAGGTCGCCGACAAGCGCATCTACCCGGCGATGGATATCCTCAAGTCCGGTACGCGTAAGGAAGACCTTCTCGTCGCCAAGCAGGATCTCCAAAAGATATTCGTGCTGCGCCGCATTCTGGCGCCGATGGGAACGACCGATGCGATCGAGTTCCTCATCGACAAACTCAAGCAGACCAAGACAAACGCCGATTTCTTCGACTCGATGAACACCTGATCGGGTTCATCGTCTCGGACGCAAGGCCTGCTCGAGTTCGTCAGGGTGGGTAATAATCGGAAGACAGACCGGGCCGGTGCATAGAAATGCGCCGGCCTTTGTCGTTGGCGGATAGGCACCGCCGGGCAGGCTTGGCAGGTTGGATTCGGCGCCAACGGGAACGACGAGGTCGACTCGTCTGGGGTCCGGGTATCGATTCGCCACCGGAATAAATTTCGGATCAGCCAGATCATCGACGATGACAAGCTTGATCGGACTGATCACCAGCGCGCAGGCGTTGACGATCCCGGCCTGACCATATTGCTGGCGTGACGCGCGCCCAGTGGCATGTTCTGCAACGCGCCAGGCCTTTTCCTGAAGCTGAACGTCACCGCCGGCGTCCGCCACCCGGATCATCGCCTCGATGATCTGGCCGGTGGCCGAGGGGATCGCTTCGTCTATATCGCCGCGGATTCTGATCGGAACGTCGGTGCTGTCCGATGCCGTCAGATAATAGCCGTTGTTGCCGCTGTCGGCATACCATCGGTCAAGCTGATCGAGAAAGGACCTTGCGCGCTCGATGTAGGCGACCTCTCCAGTTGCTTCGAACAGCGAAACTGCTGCATTGGCCATGGCGGCGTAGTCGCTCGACAGCGCGGGATAGAGCTTGCGGTCGCCAAGTATGGAGTGTGGCAGCCGGCCGTCGGCGTCCGCGTGCCCTACTATGAAGCCAAAGGCTCTTGCAGCTGCCGTGATCCAGTCTGGGCGAGACAAAGCGCGGCCGGCCTCGGCAAGTCCTGCTATGGCAAGGCCGTTCCAGTCAGCCAGAACCTTGTCGTCGCGGCCGGGACGAATGCGTCTTTCCCGCGCGGTCAAAAGCCGGCGTTTGATCGCATCGACTTCAGCGCGGTTTGCAAGGGAATCGTGACTCTGCGCCGGCGTTTGACAGATGATCGGCTTGCCTTCCCAGTTGGACGGTGAGGCAAGAGCGAAGTTATTGAAAAACAAAGATGAATCGTTTCCGAGCACGCTTTCGATCTCGGTTCTGTCCCAGGTGTAGAAAAGCCCCTCTTCACCTTCGCTGTCCGCGTCCAGGCTCGACGCAAAACCACCGCCCTCGACGCTCATTTCACGCAGGAGCCAGGCAACGGTTTCTTCGATTCGTACCCGGAACAACTCGTTGCGGGTTTCAGCAAAAGCCCAGTTGGCCATACGAAGCAATTGAGCATTGTCGTAAAGCATCTTCTCGAAATGCGGGACCAGCCAGTCGGCATCTGTCGAGTAACGCGCAAGCCCGCCGCCGACATGATCGTAAATGCCGCCACGCAGCATATGTTCAAGGCTGGAGACAACCGCGACGCGGTGCATCTCGTTTCCATTCTGCAGCCAGCTGAGCCACAGTGTCTGCATGAAAGGCGCATTAGGGAATTTCGGCGCGCCACGCAGGCCGCCGGCTTGATGGTCGATCATGCCGAATATGCCGTCGGCGAGTGTTGTCAGGAGAGCGCTGTCGATAGATGAGGATACGTGGTTGGCTGCAAGCCTTGCCTCGACATGATCCGTCAGCTTGTCCGCGCTGTCGGTGAGGCTTTGCTGTTTCTCGCGCCAGGCCTTGTCCACGGCCTCGAGAACCTGGATGAAACCAGGCCGGCCATAGCGCGGCTCCTTGGGAAAGTAGGTGCCGCCCCAGAATGGTTTCGCGTCTGGCGTCAGGAAGATGGTGAGCGGCCAGCCGCCCTGCTCGCCCATGGCAGTCAAGGCGGCCATATAGATCTGGTCTATGTCGGGCCGCTCCTCGCGATCCACCTTGATATTGACGAACAGCCGGTTCATGACGGCAGCGACATCTTCGCTTTCGAAGCTCTCGTGCGCCATCACGTGACACCAGTGACAGGCGGCATAGCCGACTGAAAGCAGGATAGGCCTCTCCAATCGTTTGGCTTCGTCCAGAGATTGTGGCGACCAGGCCCGCCAATGCACGGGATTCCCGCTGTGCTGACGTAGGTACGGGCTGGTTTCGTTCGATAACAGGTTTTCAGCAGGAAGATTCACGGAACCACAATTCGATGCGAGAGGACTTTTTGAAGCCTACGGCGCATGAGGAAGGCAGGCAATGATATTCCAGGACTCGATCGTTGCGCTTTCCAGCGGCCACCTGCCATCCGGAATAGCTATTATCCGCATCACTGGCCCAAAGACTCGATTCGCTCTCGAAACGATCACCGGAAACGTGCCGAAACCGCGCTTTGCGCACTATGGGAAATTCAGGTCGCGGGACGGCTCGGTACTCGACAGCGGAATCTCCTTCTTCTTTCCCGGCCCGAAGAGCTTCACCGGCGAGGATTCCGCCGAATTTCATGTCCATGGCGGACGCGCGGTGGTCTCCGCGATGATACAGGCCATAGGAGAGCTCGACGGATTTCGACAGGCGGAGCCGGGTGAATTCACGCGGCGCGCCTTTCTCAACGGTAAAGTTGATCTTGTCGAGGCCGAAGCCCTGGCCGACCTGGTCTCAGCGGAGACCGAAGCGCAGCGGCGATTTGCGGTGCTGAACAGCGAGGGACGCCAGAGCGAACTATATCAGGCCTGGCGCACGCGCTTGATCCACGATCGAGCCATGATCGAGGCGGAGATGGATTTTTCCGACGAAGGTGATGTACCGGAATCGGTTTCGTCAGCGGTCTGGGCCGATATCGATTTGATGATCGAAGAGATTGAACGACATCTGCAGGGCTTTCGAAAAGCCGAGATCATCAGGGACGGCTATGATGTGGTGATAGTCGGGGCACCGAACGCTGGAAAATCGAGCCTTCTTAATGCCTTGGCCCGACGGGACGTGGCGATCGTCACCGACGAACCCGGCACGACCCGCGATCTTGTGGAAGTCGCGCTCGAACTGGACGGTGTCAAAGTGCGGCTTACCGATACGGCTGGCATTCGCGAGACATCCGGAAAGGTCGAGTTGATCGGCATCGAAAAGGCGCGGCAAAAGATATCCGCTGCCGATGCTGTGCTCTATCTGGAGGACCTTGGGGATCCCCAGCGCCTTGCGCCTGACGAGATACCCGCCGGCTCGATTCGTATCGGCACGAAGGCTGATCTGTCAAAGGATGATATTAGAGATAGTGCCTATGATCTTCTTGTCTCAACCGAGACCGGTGAAGGGATCGATGCGCTGCTTGCGCTCCTCTCCGATCGAGCGGCCGCCGAGATTGGCTCTACGGGCGATGTGCTGCCATCCAGGCAAAGGCACGTGGAATTGTTGGGCGCGACGGCGGATTTCCTGCGAAGCTGCAGAAGCCTGCCGGCGGCGGACCTGGAGCTTCGCTCCGAGCATCTTCGCCTTGCATCCGATCGCCTGGGCAGAATTTCGGGCGCCGTGGATCCCGAGGACCTTCTGGATGTGATATTCTCGCAGTTCTGTATAGGGAAGTGACTCACGTGAAACATATGCCGGCGCGTGACTCACGTGAAACACCCCTCATAGACGGAGAACCCTGTTTCACGTGAAACATTATTGCGCGAACGCGTCTCTTCCCTTGACATGATGACCGAATGCAAACATGGGTTTCCGCATTCTGGAGCAATGCAATGGACAGTAGCTACGACGTAATCGTTGTTGGCGGTGGGCACGCCGGCTGTGAAGCCGCAAGCACGTCGGCGCGCGCCGGTGCGAAGACTGTATTGGTCACGCTTCGCGCCGATACCATCGGGGTTATGTCCTGTAATCCGGCGATTGGCGGTCTCGGCAAGGGCCATCTGGTTCGCGAAATAGATGCGCTCGACGGGTTGATGGGACGCGTGGCCGACGCGGCCGGCATCCAGTTCAGGCTTCTCAACCGCAAGAAGGGGCCAGCAGTTCGTGGCCCCAGGACACAGGCCGATCGCAAGCTTTATCGGCTGTCGATGCAGTCAGCGATTCAGGAGCAGCCCAATCTTTCGGTTATCGAAGGTGAGGTCTTCGACTTCGATATAGAAGATGGAAGTATCAAGGCGGTACAGTTGGCGGATGGCCGCGAGCTTCGCTGTAGTGCCGTCGTACTCACGACCGGTACGTTCCTGCGTGGCCTGATCCACATCGGAGAACGAAAGTTCCCAGCTGGCCGTATGAATGAGCAGGCGTCAGTAGGTTTGTCAGCGACGATGACCAGAGCAGGCTTCCGCCTGGGCCGGCTGAAGACCGGAACGCCTCCCCGACTGGATGGAAAGACGATAGACTGGTCCGGGCTAGACATGCAGGCAGCGGACGATCAGCCGGTGCCGTTCTCCTTGATGACGGAGAGGATCGTCAACCGCCAGATAGATTGCGGGATTACGCGCACAACGGCGCAGTCTCATGATGTCATTCGAAAGAATCTTGGTCGATCCGCAATGTACTCGGGATCGATCGAAGGGATCGGTCCACGCTACTGCCCGTCAATCGAAGACAAGATCGTCAAGTTCGGCGATCGTGAGGGGCATCAGATATTTCTTGAGCCGGAAGGCTTGGATGATGACACCATTTATCCCAACGGTATTTCGACTTCTTTGCCTGAAGATGTCCAGCTGGAACTGCTGAAAACGATTCCGGGCCTGGAAAAGGCGGTTATGCTTCAGCCCGGCTATGCGATCGAGTATGACCATGTCGACCCGCGCGAGCTGGAGCAGACGCTTGAGACCAAGCGTGTACGTGGTCTGTTTCTGGCCGGTCAGATCAACGGTACGACAGGCTATGAGGAAGCTGCTGCGCAGGGTCTGGTTGCGGGATTGAACGCCGCACGGAAAGCCTCGGGCGGTGGCGAAGTCATATTCAGCCGAACCGAAGCCTATATCGGCGTGATGATCGACGATCTTACCAGCCGTGGCATCAGCGAACCCTACCGAATGTTTACGTCGCGGGCGGAGTTTCGGCTCTCCCTTCGTGCGGACAACGCTGATGAGCGATTGACACCGAAAGGTTTGCATCTGGGTATTGTCGGCAACGATCGAGCACGCCGTTTTGGAGCTGTCTCCAACGCGCTTGCGCGAGCCCGCACCTTGGCGCAATCCATAGAGGTGACACCGAATGAGGCGCGCCGGCATGGTTTGATCGTAAACATGGACGGTGTCCGCAGATCGGCCTATGATCTTCTTTCGTATCCCGACATGACGCTTGATCGCCTGGCAGTGGTTTGGCCGGAGCTCAGGGAAGTAGACTCCGGCGCCGCCGAGGCGCTTGAGATAGAAGCGCGGTATGCGGTTTATCTGGATCGTCAGCACAGCGACGCAATACAGATCCGTAGAGAAGAGGAGCGGCTGATCCCCTCCGATCTCGGATTCGATAGCGTACCCGGCCTTTCAAACGAGCTTAAGCAGAAACTACGCGAAAGGCGGCCGCGCTCTGTCGCGGATGCACAGCGGATAGATGGAATGACTCCGGCAGCGCTGGCTATAATCGTCTCTCACATTCGCCACGCCGGAAACAGCCCGCTAAGCAAGGGGGCGGCGTGACTTCTGAAGCATTTGAAGTTCTTCAGCGTGTGGCAGGTCCTGTTTCACGTGAAACCTTTGAGCGTCTACTGTCCTTTGAAGCTCAGTTCCGAAGATGGGCGCAGCGAATAAATCTCGTGGCGCCTTCCACGCTGAACGATGCCTGGAACAGGCATGTACTGGATAGCGCCCAACTCGCGCGGCTTGATTCCGAAGCGAAAAACTGGGTTGATCTGGGTTCCGGAGGCGGTTTTCCCGGCCTTGTGATGGGCTTTCTGCTTATGGAGCGAAAAGGCGCCAAGATCGATCTTGTGGAAAGCAATCGCAAGAAAACCTCGTTCCTGCAGGCGATTGTCGGTGAATTTGGATTGCCGGCGCGTATCCATGCCAAGCGAATCGAAGACACTTATGATAAGATCCGCGACGTCGAGGTGGTCACGGCCAGGGCACTTGCCCCGTTGGGTGTGCTTCTAGGTCTTGCCGAGCCTTGGCTTACAAGCGGCGCCAAGGCTCTTTTTCACAAAGGGCGGGATTACCGCGCTGAGATCGAAGAAAGCGCTAAACTGTGGGTGTTCGACCTGATAGAACATCAAAGTGTAGTCGATCCGCAGAGCGTCGTTCTTGAAATACGGAATCTGCGCCGGGTTTAAAATGAAATGGGCGATAGGTTCATTACAGAAATGATCATGATGACCGGACCCCGCATAATCACGATAGCAAACCAGAAGGGTGGTGTCGGCAAGACGACCACCGCGATCAATCTGGCGACCGCGCTTGCCGCGATTGGGGAGCAGGTTCTTATTGTAGACCTTGACCCTCAGGGCAATGCCAGCACCGGGTTGGGTATCGATCGCCGAGAACGAAGCGTATCGTCCTATGATGTGCTGACAGGGGCGATGACGCTGGATGAGGCTGCGGTGCCGACCGCGGTGCCTGGACTATCGATCGTCCCCTCGACGCTCGATCTTCTCGGCGTGGAAATGGAAATCGCCGGGGCGCCGGATCGCGTCTTGCGCTTGCGCAATGCGGTTCGCGCTTCTGCCGAGCGCACAAACAAGTTTTCCTACGTATTGATTGACTGCCCGCCGTCGCTGAACCTGCTCACACTGAACTCCATGGCTGCGGCCGATTCCGTGCTGGTGCCGCTTCAATGCGAGTTCTTTGCATTGGAGGGTCTCAGCCAGTTGCTGGAAACGGTCGAACAGGTTCGCCAATCGATCAACCCCTCGCTGACGATCCAGGGCATCGTGCTGACGATGTATGACGGCCGCAACAATCTCGCCAATCAGGTGGTAGAGGATGTGCGCGCGCATATGGGCGAAAAGGTCTATGAAACCGTCATTCCCCGGAACGTTCGCGTTTCGGAAGCGCCCTCCCATGGCAAGCCGGCAATCCTCTACGACCTGAAGTGCTCGGGCAGTCAGGCCTATCTGCAACTCGCTTCCGAAGTCATTCGCCAGGAACGCAAATTGCGTGCGGCGTGAAACGATTCGATATCGAAATAATCTGGAAAAGTGATGAGTGAAGATCTTTCGAAGAAACGGCTTGGACGCGGACTGGCTGCCCTCATAGGCGAAATCGACAAGCCCGCGACGCCAGCGCAGCAACCGGTGTTTTCGGATCGGCATGTGCCGATCGAGTTCGTAACGCCGAACCCGAAGAATCCGCGGCGTCATTTCGGTGAAGCCGAACTGACTGATCTCGCGCAGTCCATTCGCGAACATGGCGTCGTCCAGCCGGTAGTCGTGCGTCCTGCCGTTGGCCAGCAGGGCCGCTATGAGATCATAGCCGGTGAGCGCCGCTGGCGCGCGGCGCAGCGTGCCGGGCTGACTGAAATTCCAGTGATCGTGCGTGACGTCAACGACCGCACGGCGCTTGAGCTGGCGATCATCGAGAACGTGCAGCGCACGGATCTCAACCCGGTCGAGGAAGCGCTTGGCTACCAGCAGCTGATCGACGATCACAGCTATACGCAGGCCGATCTCGGCCAGGTCATCGGCAAGAGCCGCAGCCATGTCGCCAACACGCTGCGGCTGCTGAAGCTGCCGGATGTAATCCGCGACATGCTGGTTGACGGTGCCTTATCGGCCGGTCATGCACGTGCGCTGGTGAGTGCGGCCGATCCTGCCGGTCTTGCCAAGCGGATCGTCGAGGAAGGTCTGTCGGTTCGGCAGGCTGAGGCTCTGGCGCAGTTGCCTGCTGAAACCCTGCATGAAACAAAGGCTTCCACGCCGGTCGAAAAGGATGCCGATACGCTGGCGCTGGAAAAGCTTCTTTCCGACGTGACTGGCATGAAGGTTGGCATTCAGCACAAAAACAAGGGCGGCGAGGTGCGGATTGCGTATCGTACGCTCGAGCAGCTCGACGATCTGTGCCGGCGTCTCAAGCACTGATTTTATTCAGTTTTCTGATATAGATTAGCCGGCTAATTACGTGCTCGTGCGCGCTGGGAAAGGCGTGCGCTTTCCACGGCGATGCCCAATAGCGCCTGTCTTGCGATGGCTGTGGAGAGGTCGGGCCGACGGCGTGTCTGCAAAACTGCTTCCTGTAGCCGGGCCAGTGCACGCGAAAGCGCCTCGCCACTCCAGCGCTCCACCGCGTTCTCTACGACCTTGCGCCGTGAAAAGAAGATCGGCGGGCGGGCATTGGCGACGATTGCCGCCGCGTTGCGCGCGCCATTGTTCATTGCACCGCGCATGAGATGGATCGCCTGGAACTGCCGCATCGCGGCAGCCAGAAGCAGGAACGACTGGCTGCCGGTCAAGGCATGGCGCGTGAAGACGGCGTCGAACTCTTCGATCTTTCCTTCAAGAAGGGCGTCGACGGCGTCATCGAAGGACAGGCCGGAGACGTCGCCGATCATCGCCTTGACGTCCTCAAGCTCGACCTGCTTGCGGCCCATGGCATAAAGCGCGAGCTTCTGGACCTCGCCGCGCGAAGCGAGCCTGTCGCCACCGAGATTGCGCCGCAGAGCCTGCCGTGCCTCGAGCGTCAACGACAGCCCGGCCTTCTGCATCTCCTCATCGATAACCGCGTCGATGCCCTTGGCTTCGTCGGCATAGCAAGGCAGTGCCATGGCCCAATCGCAGGCCTCGACAGTCGTGCGCAGGGCCGCATTCTTCTTCAGTTCGCCGGCCTCGATCAGGATGATGGCATCGCGCGGTGGCTCGGCGCACAATGCCTTCACATCATCAGCCAGGCCTTTCTGGCCGGTAGCGTTGCGGACCCACAACAGCCGGCGCGACGAGAACATCGGCACGGTGCGCGCTTCATCGAGCAAGCGTCCTTCGTCCTTGTCGACTTCCGAACCGTCGAGGCGGACCACGGAAAATGGATCGTCGAGCGGCAGTTCGGTTCGCGCGGCATAGGCACGCGCACGTTCCGCGACGAGCCCGCGATCGGGACCGTAAAGCAGGACGATGGCGGTCTGCGGGTTGGGTCGCGCCAGCCAGGAATCGACTTCGTGTGCTTTCTTCTGTGCCATTCTGTTCGGTTATCACGTTGGCAGCCGCTGATGAACAGGAAACCGAGCCGCAACCGCAAGGTCGTGCTTTCGCACTGCCGCTTTCAGGTGCGGCGCAAGAGTTTGGGTGTGGCGGCAACCAGCGCCTTGCAGATTTCGGATTGCGGATTGGCGACGACTTCAGCGGCATTTCCGGTTTCAACGATCCTGCCCGCATCCATGATCGCAACGCGATGAGCGATCGAGCGGACGACGCCGAGATCGTGGGAGATGAAGAGATAGGCGATGTTCTCGGTGCGTTGCAGATCAAGGAGAAGTTCGAGAATCTGTCCGCGGACCGAGACGTCCAGAGCGGAAACGGCTTCGTCCAGCACGATCAGCGAGGGCCGCGTCGCAAGCGCCCGGGCGATGGCTACGCGCTGACGCTGTCCGCCGGAGATTTCATGGATGGCGCGGTCGCGCAGGTTCGGGCTCAGACCAACCCGCTCAAGCAGCGCGGCGATGATTTTTGGGCGGTTGGGGCGAGCGGCAAGATCATGAATGCGCAGCGGATCGTCCAGCACGCGCGCGACCGTGGCGCGCGGATTGAAAGCGGCAAGCGGGTCCTGAAAGACCATCTGCAGCCTCGCCCGCCTGGCACGAAGCTCGGCGCCATGCAGGGCGAGAAAGTCCTCGCCTTCGAAATGGATATTTCCGGCCTCGGGTTCGACCAGCCTCAGAATGGTGCGGGCCGCCGTCGACTTGCCGCTGCCGGAGGGGCCGACCAGCGCCAGCGTCTCGCCCTGCCCGATTTCGAAGCTTACATCGTCCAGAGCGACAACGGTCTTGCCGTTACGGCTGAAACGCTTGTGCAAGTTGGACGCGACAAGAAGCGGCTCCGTCATGAAGGCCGTCTCGCGTCTGCGCGCCGTAACAGAGGTACGACATCGAGGCCCATATGGGCGTCCAGAAGCTGGCGCGTGTAAGCCTCCGCCGGTGCTGTGATGATCGCGTCGGTGTCGCCGATTTCGACCAGGCGTCCATAGCGAAAGACAGCGATGCGGTCGGCGATTTCGGACGCCAGCGCGATGTCGTGGCTGATGAAGAGCAGCGACATGCCATCCTGTGCGATCAGCTCCTGGATCAGTTTGACGATCTCTGCTTGAACGATGGTATCCAGCGCGCTGGTCGCCTCGTCGGCGATCAGCAAGGCTGGCCTGGCGGCTATCGCTTCGGCTATTGCGACGCGCTGCCTCTGCCCGCCGGACAGCTGATGCGGAAAGGCGGAAAGGGCGGAAGCAGGATCAGGCAGGTGCACGCGATGGAGAAGTTCTTCCGCGCGCTTATATGACTGCCGCCAGTTCAGGCCGAGATGGGTATAGGCGACCTCGGCAATCTGCTCGCCGATGCTCAAAACCGGATTGAGGCTGGACGCCGGATCCTGGAAAACAAAACCGATATCACGTCCGTTCTGCGGCACGCGCCCAAGCTCGGGCCAGTCGATGCGGCCCTCGATCCTTGTCGAAGCCGGAAGCAACCCGGCGATAGCGAGTGCGAGAGTGCTCTTGCCTGAACCGCTTTCGCCGATGATGGCCAGCCGCTTGCCTGGTCGGATTTCCAGTGAGATGTCGCGCAACGCTTCGACCTCGGTTCCATCGCGGCGGTAGCTTACCCCGAGCCCTTGTAGGGACACGCGCGGCGTCATGAACGGTCTCGCCGGGTGGCAGTCGTTTCGACTGCGCCCTCGCCGGCGAGATAGACGCCGAGAACGGTCAGCACCAGCGCGATGCCGGGTATGATCGACAGGAATGGCGCCGAGCGCAGCACGGTGCGCCCCTCGGCGATCATGCCGCCCCATGTCACGCGATTGGGATCGCCAAGTCCGAGGAAGGAAAGTGCCGCCTCCGTCAGGATCGCTGCGGCGACGATGACCGACGACAGTGCCAGAACCGGCGGAAGCGCGTTGGGCAGGACTTCGCGGAAGGCGATCTCCAGCGGAGGCATGCCGATGACCCGCGCGCTTGCGACATAGTCGCGTTCGCGAATGGAAAGCACTTCGGCCCGGGCGATGCGCGCCGGCCCTGTCCAGGTGCCGAGCGCGATGGCGAGAACGACGACGAACAGTGAAGGACCGACGACGCTGACAAAGGCCAGCGCCAGCAGAAAGCCGGGCACGGTCTGAAATGCGTCGGTGACGCGCATCAGTACCTCGTCGGTCAGGCCACCAATGAAGCCGGCTAAGGTTCCAACGATCGTTCCTATGATGATTGCGGTGGCGGCCGACGCAAGGCCGATCGCAAGCGAGGTCCGCGCGCCGTGAAAGAGGCCGGCGAGCACGTCGCGGCCGAGACGGTCGGTGCCGAGCGGCAGCGACCAGTCCTGAAACGGGCGCAGCAGTGCGGGGCCGGCAATAGAAAGCGGGTCGCGTGGGAAGACCAGCGGTGCAACGAGCGCCATGATGACAAGCACGCCCAGTGTCACCGCGCCGGCGATAGCTTCGGGCGAGCGCGTGAAGCGGTGAAAGAGGCTCACGCGGCCTCCTCGCTTGCGCCGACACGCGGATCGAGCACGGCATAGAAAATGTCGACGACAAGATTGATGACGATGACCAGAACGGCGCAGACGAGAATGATGCCGAGCAGCAGCGGCGTATCCCGCGAGCTGACCGCTTCCTGCGCCAGCCTACCCAAGCCTGGGACAGAAAAGACGCTCTCGATGACAACGCTGCCGCCGAGCATCGCCGCCGATTGCAGTCCAAGCATGGTGACCAGCGGCAGGAGTGCGTTGCGCGCAACATGGCGAATGACGATGCGACGGCGGCTGAGGCCCTTGGCGCGGGCGGCAAGCACGAAATCCATGCGCCAGACCTCGGCCATACCGGCGCGCATGATGCGCAGGTAGAGCGCGAGATAGATGACGCCGAGTGCGGCAACCGGCAAAGCAAGATGCTGCGCTATGTCGAGCGTTCGGGCAAATCCGGTCTTGCCGGAGGCAATGGTTTCGATGCCGCTGCTTGGAAACCAGCGCAGCTGTACCGAAAAGATCACGGTCAGCACCAGGCCGAGCCAGAAGCCCGGCACGGCATAGAGGGCGAGCGAGCCGATCGACAGGAACCGGTCGCGAAAGCTGCCTGGCCGGGCACCTGCAACGATGCCAAGCGTTGATCCCAGCCCGAAAGAGAGCGCGGTGGCACTGCCCATCAGAAGCAGGGTGTTGGGCAGACGCTCGAAGATCACATCGCGGATGGGGCGTGAGAAAGTGACGGAGTAGCCGAGATCGAGATGCGCGAGGGACCAGAGATAGGCGGCAAGCCGCGTGCCTGCGGACTGATCCAGGCCCCAGCTTTGACGCAGGCTTTCGATGAGGCCGGCATCGCCGCCGGTCGTGCCGATATAGGCATCGACCGCGTCGCCGGGGGCCGCTTCAAGGAGCAGGAATGTCCCGACAACGACGATCAGCAGCACGGGAATGCTGCCGATCAACCGCCTTCGCAGCAGGATGAATGCACGTCTCACGCTCTGTCACGGACCTTGAATGACGAAACGTCCGATGATGTCACGTTTCGAGAACAGTGTCCGCCCAGTTCGATACCGCCCAGCGCGGATTGTTCGAGACATTCTTGACCGTGTTTCTGGCGACCGTGATGAAGCCCCATTCGGCGACATTGATCAGCGGCAGGTCTTCCGCGACCTTCTTCTGGAAATCGCGGTAAAGGGCGATGCGGGCTTCCGGGTCGAGCGTCTCGGACGCCTTGGCGATCAACGCATCCAGATCGGCGTTGACGTAGCCGCCCTGGTTGGAGAACGGCACGCCATCCGGAATGCCGCTCTGGACGAGGATGGTCGTGGAGATCGCCGGATCGCCACGGAAGACCGGCGGTGCGACTGCGAGGTCGAAAGCATGGTCGGTGTAGACTGCCTTCTGGTGGCCCGCCGCATCATTGTTGACCAGCTCGGCGTTGATGCCGATTTCGGCGAGCGCCTGGCGCAGATAGTCGCCGAACTGTTTGGTCTCGTTGAAATAGGGAGCCGGCAGCAGCTTCAGCGCAAACCGCGTGCCATCGGCACCGCGCTTGTAGCCGGCTTCGTCGAGCAGGGCATTGGCCTTCGCGACGTCGAAAGCGTAGGTCGGCACATCCTTGGTATAGAACTGCGGATCGTTCTGTGGCACCGGACCGGTGGCCGCCTTGGCGTAACCGAGGAAGATCGTCTTGACGACGAAATCCTTGTCGATGGCGTGTGCGATCGCCTGCCTTACCTTCACATCCGCGAGTTCCTTGCGGCGATGATTGATCTCGACGACGAGCTGATAGGTCAGGGCTTCATAGCCCTTGGAGATTACCTCGATGCCCGGCACTTTCGAAATGCGCTCCAGATCGGCAAGCGGTACGGCCGAGAAGGCGGCGAGATGGATTTCTTCGGCCTCCAGCGCGCCGGCAGCAGCAGCGCGGTCGGGCAGGACGCGATAGACGATCTCGTCGAGATGCGGCTCGCCCTCACCCCAGTATTTGTCGTTGCGTTCGAGCCGGTAATATTCGCCCGGCTTGTGCTCGGCGAATTTGAACGGGCCGGTGCCGATCAAAGCGGTGTTGGCCGGATTGTCGGCGATCTCGCCTTTCTCATAGATGTGCTTCGGCACGACGCTGGTCAGAGCAGGAAGCGCGTTGCGGATGAGCTGGAAGGGTGTCGGCTTGGCGAAGCGGAAGATCGCGGTGTGCTCGTCGGGCGTGTCGACGGCTTCGAGGTCCTTGAACACGACGCGGCCAAGGTTCTGCAGCGGCTTCCATATCTGCAAGGCCGAGAAAGCAACATCTGCCGAGGTGAATGGCTTGCCATCGTGCCAGGTGACGTTTTCGCGGAGCTTGAAGGTGACCGTCAGGCCGTCGGCGGAGCCTTCCCAACTGGTGGCCAGACGAGGGTCGAGACCATCCTTGCCCTCGAAGGAGGCTTCGGCAAGCGGCTCGACAACTTTGCTGGCGACGAAGAAGACGCCGTTGGAAGCGACAATTGCGGGATTGAGATTACGCGGTTCTGAATCGGCGGCGACGATCAGCCGTCCGCCTTTCTTCGCCTCCTGCGCCCGGAGAACACCGGGCAGTGCGGTTGAAGCAAGCAGGAAGGCCGAGCCGGCAAGTACCCCGCGCCGGGAAATCGTGAATTCTGACATGGCGTTCTCCGTTCTTTGCAACAGCGGATAACCGGATCATCTGCCCAGGCTCGAAAACGTCTGGTCTTCAATGTCCATCGACAAGATTAGTCGAGTATCGCGATTATCGATACGGAGACGCATTAAGCCAGACACGGAATTGCCACGGCCAGCCTCGATCCCGGAATTTCCATCCGAAAATCAACGGCGCCGTGATCCAGGTGCTGTACAGGCCTTGGTTTTAGCGCGGCCGAGATGCCGGCTTGTGATAGTCGTGGAACCGGGCAGCCGCTTCAGTTCTGTTGTGGGCGCCAAGTTTCCGGATGATGTTGTGAAGATGAATCTTCACTGTGTGCTCCGACAGCCCGAGAGCTGCGGCGATGGCTTTGTTCTGCAGTCCGCGCGAGACCATTTCCAATATCTCGATCTCACGGCTTGTCAGATCCGACAGGTCGTCTTCCGAGATGTTTCTTGCTGCGGGCGATGCCGAGCCGTTCGCCGGGCGAGCGGTCGGGTTCCGCACGAACTTGTCCGCGTAGGAATGGAACAAGCCGGTCGGGAAATATTCACCGCCACGTAACATCAACCTGATGACGGACAGCCATACATCGAGCTTCAGATCCATCGGCAGGACGCCGCGAATGAGCTTGGACTCGAAAATCTCGGGAAAGCTGCATGAAGGATTGTGACTGTCGAGCTCCATCACCGCCGTCAGGGCCAATGGATGAAGCCGGGAGATGTCCATGGCTGCATCCTCAGCCGCCTTCACGTGCTCAGGATCAATCAGGACAAGCGATACCGGATGCGCAAACTTCGTGCACGCCGCTTGTATATGCTCGACCCGCTCTATTACCAGCCAGGGCAATTCCCGCTCAATGGCATAGAGCAGGCAATCGGCCACTGAACCCGGCATCGTTACGAAGAGAAGAGTACGACGCAATCCTTGCTCCGCCTCGACGCGTGCGACGCTGGCAACTATGGAGCCGTCCTCTGTATCCATTTTCAACAGTTGGGTCATTTGAGACATCTGCAGTACCACCAGCGCATCCTGAGCCTCTAAGTAAGTTTCCGTTCAGGTGACTGATCAAATCGTATAGCGAAACGGTAATCTAAAAAATATAGACCGGACGGACTAGGGCAGACACCGTTGTTTTTGTGCTGAAATTTGGCTTCAACTCATAGTGCTAAAGCGGTATCTGGAAATACTCAAAACCGACGGAGGCCTACTCTTCTAATCAATTTGGTATCCGAAACCGGCGCTTGGCTGTGTTCGGGGGAAATTGAGCGGCATAGCCATCACTCCCTCGGTTGGTGGGGCTGTCATGTGCACAGGGCAGCCAGATGCCATCCCAATGAACTAGCCAATACGGTCACTGCCATCTGTTTCGTCATGGTTATACTCTCAACGGTCGCTACGCCACCGCAGACTACGGTATCGGTCGGCAAATCCTGAGAGATCCAGGTTCCTGGCAAGCTTGTGCCGCAATTGAGCTGTTTCCGGCACTGCAAAAGGGCGTCCAGCAGACCCTATCACCCTGACTAGCTCAAATGGGGTAGCGAGCGACGGCACAATCCCGAGTGCCTCCACCAATCGTGTTAGCCAGTACCCCTCATTCAGACCAAACTGGCTAGGCTGTGCTGCAGGAAAATACTTAGGATCGATAGCAGACACTCCAGGCCTCCCCCTTTCTCGACGTGATGTATCAAGATGTATGAGGTCTGAGACCGAGGCTTCCTCTTCTCAACTTCACAAGAACTCCGCACATTGAACCCTGCTGAACAAGCCTCGTCGACCTGGCGAGGCTGGTCGTTGAGCGGAAACCTAGAGATCAAGTTTCAGCCAGCGGGTTGGAGTTGTTAATGGCTGTGCACTGCACGATTCAATTGAGCCGCTTCCGCAAGGTGCTTGCCGTCGGCGTTGCTTTTGCCGTCGGCTGGACGAGTCTGGCCAGCGCCGAAAACGGCGAACTGGCGCCTCAGACAAAACTGCGTCTCACGGTGGTGCAGTGGATGCCGACCAAGGGTGAGTACCAGCAATGGGGCGCACTCGGTGGAGAGTTCATCGTTTCGCAGGCCGGTACGGTTCTTCTTCCGGTGATCGGCTCGATCCCGGTGGGCAATCTGAGCACGAGCGGCCTTGCCGAGGAAATCGCCACACGGCTTCAATCGAAAATCGGCCTGGTAAACAAGCCGGACACGACGGTCGAGATTGTCGAATACCCGCCTGTCTATGTGGTCGGCGATGTCACGAAGCCGGGCCAGTACCAGTTCAGGCTTGGAATGACGGTGCTGCAGGCGCTGGCGCTGAGCGGAGGCGAGTTGCGCTCGGACGCGCATTCCCAGGATGAGATCAAGCTCGTCGGGGAACTGAAGGGCGTGGACGATGACATCCTGCGTTGCATGGCGCGCATCGCCCGTCTGGAAGCGGAAATGTCCGGGACGACGGAAATAAAGTTTCCGCAGCCACCGCTCGGGAACAGCGAGAGCAGGGCTGCTGCGGAGATTTTCGGTCAGGAAAAGATCATCTTTTCGGCGCGTGCCAATGCGCTTGATCGGCAGACGAAATCACTGTCGGAACTGCGCGATCTCCTGGACGCCGAAATCAACGTTCTCCAGGAAAAGATCAAGGGCGCCGATCTCAACATCAAGAGCGCTGAAGACGAGCTCGTCGGCGTCAAGGTTCTCGTCGACAAGGGCGTGGCAATCGTCTCGCGGCGATCGGATCTCGAGCGTGCGCTGGCCGGGTTCCGCGCCGACCGTCTCGACCAGGTGACCGCGATCATGCGGGCCCGTCAGGGCATCACGGAGGCAACGCGCAGCCTGGAAGGTCTTCGCGACCAGCAGCAGACCGACGTGGCCACCGAGCTGCAGAAGGAGCAGGCCAACCTTGACCAGCTCAGGTTGAAGCGGGACGTGGCCCAGAGGCTTCTTCTCGACACGCTGGCCTCGGCTTCGAATGCACCCCGCCCCGGCGAGCCGACCCTTATCGAGTTCTCGGTGACAAGACAGGACGGCAGTGGAGAGCCAAAGCAAATCCAAGTGTCGGAGGCGACCACCCTCCTGCCGGGCGATGTGCTCAAGGTGACCTACAACAAACAGGCGCCGGCATCTTCCGAACCGGCCGCCGCCAGCCTCAATGCACCTTCGGCAAACGATACAAAATCGGAACAGGCAAGAAGCCAATGATCCGGGCGGATCACTGGCCGGCGAAACAGCTTTCTTCGTCTTGAGGCAAGCAACGTCACAGAGGCGGGAACGTTAAGATGGGGGCGAGATGAAGGGCATAATCCTGGCGGGAGGCAGCGGTACGCGGCTTTATCCCCTCACCATTGCGGTGTCGAAGCAGATACTGCCGATCTACGACAAGCCGATGGTCTATTACCCATTGAGCGTGCTGATGCTGACCGGCATCCGGGAAATTCTGATCATCTCGACGCCGCGCGATCTGCCCTGCTTCCAGGCGCTGCTGGGGGACGGTTCGGATTTCGGGCTCAAACTTTCCTATGCCGAGCAGGCGCATCCCAACGGGCTGGCGGAAGCCTTCATCATTGGCCGCGATTTCATCGGCGATGGCAATGTTGCGATGATCCTCGGCGACAACATCTTCTTTGGCCATGGTCTGCCGCGCATTTGCCAGCAAGCGGCGGCGAGAGAAAAGGGCGCTTCGGTCTTTGCCTATCACGTCGATGATCCGGAACGCTATGGCGTCGTCAGTTTCGAAAAATCTACAGGCAGAGCGCTGACGATCGAGGAAAAGCCGGTCAATCCGCGATCCAACTGGGCGGTTACCGGCCTCTATTTCTACGACAACGACGTGGTCAACATCGCCGCATCGATCAAGCCTTCCGAGCGCGGCGAACTTGAGATCACCACGGTCAACAACATCTATCTCCAGCGGGGTGAACTGAACGTCTGCCAGCTTGGCCGCGGCTATGCCTGGCTCGACACCGGCACCTACGACAGCTTGCACGATGCCTCATCCTTCGTGCGTACCGTCGAGCGCCGCCAGGGCGTGCAGATCGCTTGCCCCGAGGAAATTGCGCTGGACATGGGCTGGCTCAGCCGGGAAGCGGTGTTGAAGCGTGCCTGCCAGCTCGGAAAGACGTCTTATGCTTCTTACCTCCGGCGTCTGGTGGAGGATGACAACGGTAACGGTCTGGTCGAGGACAACGCGGCATGAGTCTCGAGGTCAGACCGCTGGGGCTCGACGGCGTGCTGGAGATCCTGCCCCGCCGGATTGGCGACGACCGCGGTTTCTTCTCCGAGACGTGGAATGCCGAGCGGCTCGGCGAGCACGGCGTACAGCTGAATTTCGTCCAGGATAACCATTCCTATTCGGCAGCCAAGGGCGTGCTGCGCGGGCTGCATTACCAGATGCCGCCCTATGCACAGGACAAGCTGGTGCGCGTGGTGAAGGGTGCGATACTGGATGTCGCCGTGGATATCCGCAGAGGCTCGCCGAGCTTCGCGAAATGGGTTGCCATCGAGATTTCCGCACGGGAATGGAACCAGATCCTCGTGCCGAAGGGCTTCGCTCACGGCTTCCTGACGCTCGAGCCGGACACTGAGGTCATCTACAAGGTGACCAGCCACTATTCCGCCGAGCATGATCGTTCGATCCGTTTCGACGATGCCGAGATCGGCATCGAATGGCCCCTGGCCGCATCCGAACTTCAACTGTCCGACAAAGACCGCAAGGCGCCAATGCTGAGGCATGCGGAGGTTTTCGCGTAGTGAAACGAGGCGAGCGACCATGAATATTCTCGTGACCGGCGGCGCCGGATTCATTGGCTCGGCACTCTGCCGCCATCTCGTGGTGGATCCGCGAAATCGCGTCGTCAATATCGACAAGCTCACCTATGCCGGCAATCTCGCCTCGCTGCGGCAGATCGAGAACTTTCCGAACTATCGCTTCATACAGGCCGATATCTGCAATGACGCGGTCGTGGCCGAAATCCTGCGTGCCGAGCATATCGACCGCATCATCCATCTCGCCGCCGAGACGCATGTCGATCGCTCGATCGACGGTCCGGCCGCTTTCGTGGAGACGAATGTCGTCGGCACCTTCCGGCTGCTTCAGGCAACGCTCGCCTATTGGCGTGAGCTTCCGGCAAATGCGGTCGCCGATTTTCGCTTCCACCACGTTTCGACAGATGAAGTGTTTGGCGACCTGCCATTCGATACCAGCCTGTTCACCGAGGAGACGCCCTACGCGCCGTCATCACCCTACTCGGCGTCGAAAGCCGCTTCCGATCATCTGGTCCGCGCCTGGTATCATACCTTTGGCCTGCCGATCGTCGTCACCAACTGCTCGAACAATTACGGGCCGTTTCATTTCCCCGAAAAACTCATTCCGCTGGTGATCCTGAATGCGCTAGAGGAAAAGCCCCTGCCCGTCTACGGCAATGGCGGCAACGTCCGGGATTGGCTTCACGTCGAGGATCATGCGAGGGCTCTTGCCCTGGTGGCAACGAAGGGCAAGGTCGGCGAAAACTACAATATCGGCGGCAGGGCCGAACGCACCAATCTCAGCGTCGTCGAGACAATCTGCGATCTGCTTGACAGGAAGCGGCCGCGCCGCAACGGCGCCTCCTACCGAAGCCTCATAACGTTCGTCTCCGATCGGCCCGGCCACGACCGCCGCTATGCAATGGACGCGGCAAAGATAGAGCGCGAACTGGGCTGGAGCCCGCAGGAAAACTTCGAGGCTGGCCTGTCGCGGACGATCGACTGGTATCTCGAAAATGCCTGGTGGTGGAAGCCGATCCGCGACGGCAGCTATGCCGGCGAACGTCTCGGCCGTCTGGTGGCAGCGCAATGAGAATCCTGGTCACCGGCACTCAGGGCCAAGTGGTCTGCAGCCTCGTTGAAAGAGCGGCGCAGATGCCGGACGTGGAACTGATTACGATCGGCCGCCCCGAGCTCGATTTGGCAAAGCCCCTGTCGGTGAGACGCGCGATTGCCGCCGCAAAGCCTGATCTGATCGTGTCGGCCGCTGCCTATACCGCCGTCGACCGTGCCGAGGACGAGCCGGAACTCGCCTATGTGGTAAACGCGATCGGGGCAGCAAGCGTTGCCGAGGCGGCGACGAGGATAGGCGTGCCGATCATCCATCTGTCGACGGACTATGTCTTTTCAGGCGACCGCGACCGACCTTACCGGGAAGATGACGACGCCGTCCCGAAGACCATCTACGGATACACCAAACTCGAGAGCGAGCATGCGATCGCGAGCGTTACGCCGCATCACATCATCCTGCGGACCAGTTGGGTCTACAGCCCGTTTGGTGCGAATTTCGTCAAGACGATGCTCAGGCTCGCTGGCGAGAGGGACGCTGTCTCCGTGGTTTCGGATCAGTGGGGAAACCCGACATCCGCTCTCGATATCGCCGATGCGATCCTGCGAATTGCCTCGCGCCCGATCAGAGAGAATTACGGCGTTTACCATCTGACGGGGACGGGTGAGATCAACTGGTCGGGCTTTGCCAGCCACATTTTCCGCACGAGCCGCATCGCCGGCGGGCCGTTCGCATCGGTGCGTGAGATTTCGAGCGCCGATTATCCGACAAAGGCCAGGCGTCCGCTGAACTCACGCCTTTCGACCGACAAGTTCGAAGAGACTTTCGGCTGGCGCGCGCCGGCCTGGCAGGACAGCGTCGATATGGTCGTAAAACGCCTGATCCCCGCAGGGCGGCATGACGAATTCAAACCCATGCGTCACGGAACCGGGGGCTGAAGCAACTCGATGGCTTTAACTGCTGCATCCGGGTCCGGGCAATCCTACACCCAGATCCTGAAGTCGACGGCCCTGATCGGCGGCTCGTCCGTCGTCAACATCCTGTTTGCGATAATCCGCAACAAGGCCATGGCGGTGCTTCTCGGTCCCGGCGGTGTCGGGTTGATGGGGCTCTACAATTCCATAGCCGACCTTGCGCAGAATCTGGCCGGCCTCGGTATCCAGGCCAGCGGCGTTCGCCAGATCGCCGAATCGGTAGGATCCGGTGAAGCCGACAGGATCGCGCGTACGGCCATTGTGCTGAGGCGGATATCCATCGTTCTGGGATTGGCCGGCGCGGCGCTTCTTGCAGCCCTCTCCCTGCCGATCGCCGAGTTCACTTTCGGCGATAGCCAGCACACGGCAGGCGTGCTGCTCCTGTCGGTGGCGATCTTCTTCCGGCTCGTGTCGGCGGGACAGATCGCCCTGATACAGGGCATGCGGCAGATCGCAAACCTTGCCCGCATCAACATGTTTGCAGCTTTATGCAGCACGGTCATCAGCATACCGATGGTCTATTTCTTCGGCGAGCAGGGCATCGTGCCGTCGCTGGTTGCCACGGCCGGCATCACGATCCTTACATCGTGGTGGTATGCACGGAAAATCCACATCAACGCGCAGACCATGTCGCTGCCGCAGATGAGCCAGGAGACAGCTGCCCTTCTGAAGCTGGGTTTTGTCTTCATGGTCAGCGGGTTTCTGACCGTGGGTGCTGCTTACGCGATCCGCATCATCGTGCTGCGGGAAGATGGTGTTGCGGCTGCGGGGTTGTATCAGGCGGCATGGGCTCTCGGTGGTCTCTATGCCGGGTTCATTCTGCAGGCCATGGGTACCGATTTCTATCCACGCCTGACAGCGGTTGCGGGCGATCACGCTGAATGCAACCGCCTCGTCAATGAGCAGGCGCAGATCAGCATGCTGCTCGCCGGTCCAGGCGTGGTGGCGACGCTCACGCTCGCGCCGCTGGTCATGAGGCTGCTTTACTCACCTGAGTTCTATCCGGCCGTCGACCTGCTGCGCTGGATTTGCCTCGGCATGATGCTGCGCTTGGTGGCGTGGCCGATGGGGTTCATCGTGCTGGCGAAGGGAGCGCAGAAGATCTATTTCTGGACGGAGGTAGCGGCTGCAATCGTGCATGTCGGCCTTGCCTGGCTGCTGGTCACGAGGCTCGGCTTTATCGGGGCAGGCATGGCCTTTTTCGGGCTCTATGTCTGGCATAACATCCTGATCTACCTGATTGTGCGCCGACTAACCGATTTTCGCTGGTCGCGTGAAAATATCAAGCTCAGCCTGATCTTCCTGCCTGCTTCCGCCGTGGTTTTCGGTGCGTTCCAGCTCTTGCCGCTTTGGCAGGCGACCGTCCTGGGTGGCGTGATCGTGCTCGTCAGCGGGATCTATTCGTTGCGGATGCTTTTGCGTCTGATGCCACCGGATTCGTTTCCGGCAGCGCTCCGGCCCTGGCTGCCAAAATCGGCCTGAACTGAAAAAGCCGCCGGCGATTGCCAGCGGCTTTTGCTTGGATCGATCTCAGTACCTTGGATAGGTTATTCCGCTGCCCGGATATTGCTGGTGTCGAGGCACTCGCGAATCGTGTCGACCACGGCCAGGAGCTCAGCATCCATCATCTGTGCATAGAGCGGTAGAATGATGGTTCCGTTTTGTGCAGCGACGCTGTTCTGGAGGCTCGTGCCAAGGCGGTGCGTTTCGGGACCGGCATAGGCATCCTCGAGATGAATGTTCATCACGCCGCGCCTTGTCGAAACGCCCCTGTCGAGCAGGGCCTGCATGGCCGAACGCTGACCGACCCAGTGCGGTAGCCTGATGCAGTAGCTCTGCCAATTGCTGCGCGCCCAGCTCGGCTCCAACGGCGTTTCGACGCCGGGTATATCCTTGAGAAGCTTGGTGTATGCAGCGGCAAGCTGCCTGCGCCGGGCCACGATCTCGGGGAGCCGCTTCAGCTGTTCGCGTCCGACGGCCGCCTGCATGTCCGTCATGCGGTAATTGTAGCCGATCTCGGGATAACTTTCGTAGATGACCTGGCTGGAACCATGGCGGACCGTATCGGGCACGCTCATGCCGTGCTGGCGCCATAGCTTGAACTTCCGGTCATATTCCGGATTGGCGGTCGTCAGCATGCCGCCGTCGCCGGTGGTCACCACCTTGCGGGGATGGAAGGAGAAGCAGGCGATGTCGCCATGCGGCTTGCCGATCTTTTCCCACTGGCCGTTCCACAGAATTTCGCTGCCCGTCGCGCAGGCGGCATCTTCGATGACCGGGATGGAATAGCGTTTGCCGATCTCAACGATCTGGCGCAGATCGCAAGGCATGCCGAGCTGGTGCACGCAGAGAATTGCCTTCGTATTGCGTGTGATCGCGCCTTCGATCAGGTCCGGGTCGATGTTGAAGCCGTCCGCCTCTATGTCGATGAACACCGGAACGCCGCCGCAGTAGCGGATGGCGTTGGCGGTGGCGATGAAGGAATGGCTGACGGTGAGCACCTCGTCGCCGGGACCGATATCCACGGCCCGCAACGCCAGGTGAAGTGCCGTGGTGCAGTTCGATACCGCGCAGGCATGAGGCGCGCCGACAAGCTCGGCAAATTCCTGCTCGAAGGCCGCCACCTCGGGTCCCTGCGTTACCCAGCCGGACAGAATTACACGACGAACCGCTTCGACTTCGCGTTCGTCGAGGATGGGCTTGGCAACCGGTATCATTCCGCAGCCTCCCGGGTCGCTGCACTTTCGGCCTGCCACCAGGCGACAAGACCGCGAAGACCGTCGTCGAGCGGGATCTGGGCCTCAAAACCAATCATATCCCGCGCCTTGGTGATGTCGGCGAGACGGCGCGGCACGGCATTGACCTTACGTGCCGGCGCATGCTGCGGCTCGATCGATGAGCCCATGATGCGGGTCAGTTTCTGTGCCAGTTCGAGCAGGCTGGTTTCCTCACCGCTGGCGACGTTGAACACTTCGTCGGTCACATCGGATTTCGCTGCCAGGATATTGGCGCGCGCGATGTCGGCGACATGGACGAAATCCATCGTCTGCGAGCCGTCACCGAAGATCAGCGGCGGCTGGCCGGTGGCCAGGCGCTCCATCCAGCGGATCAGCACTTCGGTGTAGACGCCATAGACGTCCATGCGCGGGCCGTAGACGTTGAAGTAGCGCAGCGCGACATAGTTCAGGCCGTACATATCGGCGAAGCTGCGCAGCAGCCCTTCATTGAAGGCCTTCGCCGCACCGTAGATCGTGCGGTTGTTGTAAGGGTGATGCGCCTCTGTCGTGGGAAAGCTTTCAGCCAGCCCGAGTACGGAGGCGGACGACGCCGCGACGACTTTGGACACCTTGGCATTGACCGCCGCTTCAAGCACGTCGAACGTGCCGCCGGCGAGAACGTCGAAGGCCAGTCGCGGCTCCTCGGCGCATTGGGTGATGCGGATTGCCGCCTGGTGAAAGACGATATCGACGCCGTCGAAGAGCTTTGCCAGCAAAGGCCGGTCGCGGATATCGCCTTCGACGATGGTGAGCGGAAAGGCATCCATCGCAACCTGAAGGTTCTCCCGCCGGCCACGGACGAAATTGTCGAGAATGATGATCTCGCGCGGCTGTTCCTTGGCTACGAGATCGGCGATGTGGGATCCGATGAGCCCTGCCCCGCCGGTGATGAGAACGCGCTTATCTTTCATGGATCACCCCGTTGTTTTGTGACGCCGTTCGCGTCAGATCCGAATCCGTCCGCCAATGCAGGAATTTTGCAGGCACGCCCGCTACGACCGAGAAAGGTTCGACGTCGGACACCACGACGGCACCGGCTCCGACGATCGCGCCTTTGCCGATGGTGACGCCGGGAAGGATGGTGGCGTTGGTGCCGATGTCGGCCCATGCCTCTATGCGCACCGGCTTGATTTCGAGGTCTGTGCGAACGATCGGCACGTCCGCCGGCATGCCGGTATGGGCAGAACCAAGCACCTTGGCGCCGGGACCGAAGCCGACATATTCTTCCATCACCAGATTGCGCGCATCGAGAAACGCTTGCGGGCCGATCCAGACATTGTTGCCGATCACGCAGGTGCCGTCATAGCGGCCCTGGATATTGGCCTGAGCGCCGACAAAGACGCCATTGCCGAACTCGAATGTTTCGGGGTGCTTGAACACCGCGCCGCTGCCGACCTGAAGGCGGGCGCCGCAGCTACGCGAGAGCGCGCGCAAGATGGAGCGGCGCATCAGCGCGTCGACGAAGCCGTCACCGAATGAAAAACGGCCGTAGAGTTCGACCAGCCCCGAAGCGCCATAGGATGTCTTCAGGGTGTCTGCCAGTTCGAGTTCGTAGGCGGGGTCGGCAAGGATTTCCTGCCGGCCATGAACCGCCTTGACGATACGGGCAGCGTGAGCGGGATCAAGCGACATAGGCTTCCTGCTCCACAGCAGCGACCACCTGTTCCACCTGCCTCGATGTCATCTCGGGATAGATCGGCAGCGAGAGAACCTCACGCGCGGCTGCCTCCGATTCCGGGAATGCGCCTGCCTTGTAGCCGAGGTCCGCATGTGCTTTCTGCAGATGGACGGGGATGGGATAGTGCAGTCCCGTCTGCACGCCTTCGGCCTGCAGGGCGCGCTGCAACCCGTCGCGATCGCGCGTCCGCACGGCATAGATGTGATAGACGTGGCGGCGATCCGCGAGCTCGGTGGGCGCAGTCACCTGCCTCGATCCAGCGAGCAGTGCCGAATAATGCCGTCCGTGGTCGCGCCGCGCCTCGGTCCAATCTTCAAGGTGCCGAAGCTTGACCCGCAGGATCGCGCCCTGGATGCCGTCCATCCGATAATTAAAACCCTTCAGCGTGTGATGATAGCGCTGCTCCTGGCCCCAGTCGCGCAGCATGCGGATCGTCTTGGCGTGCTCGTCGTCATTGGTGACAACGATGCCGCCCTCACCGCAGGCACCCAGATTCTTGCCGGGATAGAAGCTGAAACAGCCCGAAGTACCGATGCTTCCGGCGCGCCTCTTCCTGTATTCGGCACCATGGGCCTGGCAGGCATCCTCGATGACCGGAATTCCATAGCGGTCAGCGATTTCCATGATCGGCGCCATGTCGGCCATCTGGCCGTAGAGATGGACGGGAACAATGGCTTTGGTGCGCGCGGTGATCGCTGCTTCGAGCTTGACCGGGTCCATCGTGAAGGTGGTCGGTTCGATGTCCACGAACACCGGCAGCGCGCCCGTGTAGCAGACAGCCGAAACGGAGGCGACGAAGGTGAAAGGCACGGTTATGACTTCATCTCCGGGACCGACGCCGGCCGCAAGCAGCGCCAGATGAAGCGCGCTCGTTCCGGTGTTGACGGCGATTGCATGTTTTGCGTCGCAATAGGCCGCGAACTCACGCTCAAAAGCTGCAACTTCGTCGCCGAGAACATATTGGGCGGAAGCCAGCACGCCCAGGACGGCGGCATCCACCTCGCCCTTGATGCTCGCATACTGGGCCTTGAGATCGAGAAACGGGATCATGCTATGCGCCTCGCGCGCTCGAGTTCGATGACACGCCCGCGTTGGGCAAGCGACTGGGTGGCGGCTTCAAGGATGCGCACGACGCGCAGGCCGGCATGGCCGTCGGCCGTCGGGACCTTGCCCTGTTCGATGCAGTTAACGAATTCGCGAAGCTCGACGCCAAGGGCTTCGGTCGAGTCCAGCTGCGGCGCCCACATGTCGCCGGTGCGGTAGCCGACCAGCATCTGGTAAACCTTTTCGCCGTTCTTCTGCGGGTTGCCGTTGAGCGTGATGCCCTTGTCGTAGACCTTGATCTTCTCGCTGGGCTCGAGATCGTCATAGACGATCATCTTGCTGCTGCCGCCGATCAGCGTGCGCCGCACCTTCACCGGGGCCAGCCAATTCACGTGGATATGCGCGATCATGCTGTTGTCGAAGAACAGGTTGAGATAGGCGATGTTTTCCGGCTCGCCAACGACGTGGCTCATGCCCGTCGCGGAGACCGCCACCGGCTTTGCCGGCAGGACATAATCCATGATCGAGAGGTCGTGCACGGCGAGATCCCAGACAACGCTGACATCGTGCTGGAACAGGCCGAGATTCACGCGGACCGAGTCGTAATAATAGATGTCGCCAAGCCCGCTTTCGACGAGCTCGCGCATTTTCCGTACCGCGCCGGTGTGAACGAAGGTGTGGTCCACGGCCAGCACGAGCTTGCGCCGCGAAGCCTCGTCCACCAGCCGGCGTGCTTCGTCAGCGGTCGCTGCCATCGGCTTTTCGACAAACACATGCTTGCCGGCCATCAGGGCGCTCATCGCCAGTCGGAAATGCGCGGAAACCGGAGTGGCAATCGCGATTGCATCGACGCGCGGATCGCGCAGGACCTCATCGAAGTCGTCCGTGATCTCGACGGCCGGATACCGCGCCTGGACGCTGACCAGCCGCTCTTTCTTGAGATCGCAAACGCTGATCAGCCGCGCACCCGGCGTCTCGGCAAAATTGCGAACGAGGTTGGGACCCCAGTAACCGTAACCAACTACTGCAACGCCGATCATGTCACTCTCCCGAAACGATGCGGCGGACCGGAGCGTCCTTGGCTCTGCCGACGATCCGCGCCGGAACGCCGGCGACGATCGCGTGGTCCGGAACGTCCTTGGTAACGACGGAGCCGGCGCCGATGAGCGCGCCCCTGCCGATGATCACACCCGCCAGTATGGTGGCATTGCTTCCGATCGAGGCATGTTGCCTGACCAGCGTGGGGATGACGGTCCAGTCTTCGTCGGTCTGGAGCCCGCCGTCCGTGGTCACGGCGCGTGGATGAAGATCGTTGGTGAACATGACGCCGTGGCCGACGAAGACGCCGTCTTCCAGCGTCACCCCTTCACAGATGAAAGTGTGGCTCGAAATCTTGCAGTTCTGGCCGATCGTGGCATTGCGCTGGATTTCGACGAATGTGCCGATGCGCGAGCCTGCGCCGACATGGCAGCCATATAGATTGACCAGATCCGGGTGATGGATGACCACACCTTCGTCCAGAGTGACATCGGAAGAAATCATTCCGTCAGTTTCCCTGTTTCCTGAGCCGCTGCCCCGCACACTCCGCGATGCGCCGGCTGGATGTGGAAACAGAGGAGCAATCCATGCCCGCCATGCCGATCCCCGCCGTTCACTTGCCAGAGTTTTGAAGAAGCGCTGAAAGTAAATCCGTCCGATAACCAGATTTCTTTTCAGGATCGGAGTAAAGGAAAGAAAACGCAGTACATTCCCGTCCGAAAGGCTTAGGCGGCATAGACCGAGTGGCAGGGTCTCAATACCCGCTGCTTGCCCGGCAGACGGCATTTGCGGGCTCGCGTGGCACCGAGCTCGGGGCGGTGCGCATAAGCTAAGCGATAGTAAGCCATTCGAGCACTGGAAGGTGCTGGTAATAGTACCCGGCCTAATCCTTAGGGCTTATGGAGTGACCGAGCTATCCTCCGGAGAAATCAGGGATAGAAACCGGACCTACTCGTAAGCCTAAAGTTCGGAGCCGGCGAAAACATCTATAGTTTTGTCAAACTCGCCAGTGAGTCCATGTGGAACGCGTGGCCGCTGATCAAGCGCGGAGGTAGACAGGGTGCAAGTCGGGGAACGGGTTTTCGAACAGATACAGGAATCGGACGCAAGGCCGAAGCTGATGATCGCCACGCGGGTGTTTGGCGCCAGTGGCCAGCCCTGGATGTGGCGGCAGGTGGTCGGGCTTCAGGGCTTCCGCAAGGAACTGCTTTGCTGGGAACGGCAGAACGCCGGTACCCAACCGACGACCGACGTTCGCGAGCACGTGCTGCCGGGCAAGCTTGCGCCCTACCACAATGACGGACGCTGGCTCTATCGGTCCCGGGCGATCTTCAATGGCAGCTTCTATGCGGCGATCGGCGAGGAGCGCACGCGCCTGAAGGAGCTGTTCGACAAGGACCGGCCGGATGTCATCCTTTGCAATTTCGGAGACATCGCCATGCGCCTGCTGCCGACTGCGCGCGAGGCCGGCATTCCGCTGGTCGCTTATTTCCACGGCGATTTTTCCTTCATCAGGAACAGGTGGTATCGCTGGAGCCTCTATCGCTGCCTGCATGATTTTGCCGCGATTGTCGTGGTGACGGATGCGGAGCGGCAATGGCTGCGCGAACACGGCGCGCCGGAAGACAAGATCCACTATATCCCCTGCGGTGCGCCGACGGATGTGTTCCGGCCGGTGCCCGAGCGCAGCGACGATCTGGTGCGGTTCGTGATGGTTTCGCGGCTGTCCGAGGAAAAAGGCTGCGATGTTTCGATAAGAGCCTTTTCCGAGGTCGCAAAGCAGAATCCGAAGGTCCGGCTCGGCATTTTCGGTGACGGGGTCGAGCGTGAGAATCTTGGAGAGCTCGTCAAGAGGCTGGGGCTTGTCGACAAGGTGACTTTCCATGGCTTCATAGACGAGCTGAGCCTGGCGAAGAAACTGCCTTTGCACGACATCTTCATCCAGCATTCGCGCATCAAGGAAGGTTCGCCGGTATCGATCGTCGAGGCGATGTCCTGCGCCCTGCCCGTGGTGGCAACGACGATCGGCGGTATCACCGACCAGATCGCCACCGGGCAGAACGGTTATCTGGTTTCGGAGGGCGACATCGACGGCATGATCGCAGCGATGCAGCGGCTTGCAGCAGACCCGGTGCTGCGCGCGCAGCTCGGCGCCATTGGCCGGGAGCGCGCCGTGGCTTGTCACGACGCCGCCAAGCAGACGCGGCGTCTCGGCGAACTGGTCATGGACGTCACGCGCATGAGCAGCATGAAGCGACAGGACGCACTGGCCTCATGACCACCGTCCAGATCATCGTGCCGTGCTACAATTACGGCCGCTACCTGCGGGCATGCGTAAACAGCGCGTTGTCGCAGGAAAATGTCGATGTGAAGGTTCTGATCATCGACGATTGTTCATCCGACGATACGCTGGATATGTGCAAGCAGCTGGCGTCCGAAGATCGCCGCGTGGACTATATCCACCACGCGGTCAACAAGGGCCATATCGCAACCTACAATGAGGGTCTGGCACTTGCCGAGAGTGACTATCTCGTTCTTTTGTCGGCCGACGATCTGCTGACCCCGGGCTGCCTGTCGCGGGCGACGGCCCTGATGAACTATCATCCTTCGGTCGGACTGACTTACGGCTATCCCATACCTGTCTACGGCTCGGCGCTTCCGCCCGCGAGGACCGAGGATACCGGTTGGACGATCTGGAGCGGCGGCGATTGGATCGAACGCATGTGCCGGGCCGGGAAGAACTTTATCTGCTGTCCGGAGGTGGTGATACGCACGAGCATCCAGCATCGGCTGGGTGGATACAAGGCATCGCTTCCTCATTCGGCCGACATGGAAATGTGGCTGCGCGCAGCCGCCATCTCGGATATCGGCCGCATCAATGGCGCCGATCAGGCCTATTACCGCGTTCACAACGCAAACATGCATCGGACGGTACATGCCGGCTTCCTCTATGATCTGCGGTCGCGCCGCGATGCCATTCTGTCGGCTTTCGAAAACGAGGCTGGTGCCTTGCCGGATGCGGCTGCGATGCAGGAGACTGCGCGGCGGACGCTTGCGCTGACTGCGCTTCGCTATGCCTGCCAGATCATCGATTCCGGTCGCGCCGAAAGTGAGCAGGTCGACCTCTACCGCGAATTCGCACTCGATCTCTATCCGGCAGCGGCGAACACCAGACAGTGGCAAAGCCTTGAGCGCAGGCGCAATGGCGTCGATGGTGCGATCTCGACCGTGGTGGCACGCGGTCACGCGCAACTGCGCGAGATCGCCGACAAATATGCCTGGCGTCGGTGGTGGCAGACGGGGCTTTATTGATCGAGCTGCCAGTCCGCTGATCGGCCGGCTTTTGGGGCGCAGCGTTAAACGCGTTCCACCGCCGCATCCTTGAGCAGAAGCTCGGAATAGATGTTCGTCACGTCTTCGCGTTCGCGCGCCGGCGAATATTCGGACAGGACGAAGCGGGATGCTTCAAGCCCGCGATCGCGGCACCAGCCGGGTTGGTGGCGCTCCGCGAGAATGGCTCTCTCGACAGCGCTCGCGAAACCAAGGATGTCGCCGGACTCGATCGGCGCGCTGAACTCGGGGCGAAAGAATTCCCGCCCCGCAAAACCATGATTGCCGATCACGTAGTTCCCGCAGGCCATCGCTTCCGCCGGAGGCAGGCCGAACCCTTCCTGATGGGTAAAGGCAAGGAAGACGCGTGTGGTTCGCAGGCGGTCCGCGACCTGGGAATGTGTCAGCCTGTCCAGCGGCACGACCTCCCAGCCGTCGAGGATTCCCCGCGCCTCCAGCATCTCCAGGACCTGTCGCGCATCTTCGCGCCCGCGCCTCGGCATATAGGCTATGCGCTGTCCGGATGGTTCGCTCCCCGGATGGAACAGTGCCGGATCGATGCCGAGATGGACGCGCCGTATGAGCGCTTCGCGGAACGCCCAGCCGAGCATCTCTTGATTGTGCCGCGAGACGGTGATGATGCCGGCGAGGCCGGGATTGGCCGCGTAGAGACGCGCAAGCTGATGGACCGGCCGCTTCCAGGTCAGATGGCTGTTCTGGTTGAAGATGACATGACGCGTGCCCCGCGGCAGTTGAAGCAGAAGGTCGATGTCGACTTCGGGAACCACGAGCAGGTCACCGGCACGCAGGGTCGCGCTGGCGATATCCGTCACCCTGGTCTCGTGCTCGAACCACTCGCAGCGGAAGCCGGGACGATGGTGGAGGACAAAGGCGCTGATCCCGGCCGCATTCAGAATGTCGACATGCCGGTATATGACGCGTATGCCGCCCGAAGGCTCGGGATGGTCCGGTGTCAGGAAGTAGACCGTAGGCGTCGCGGTCTTCTCGTTGCTGACCTGAATCTCCAACCGGCGCCTTCGCCGGCGATCCTTCGCCTCGCTCATCCTTCGAAACAGGGATCGCGCCAGATTTTCCGCAGACACCAAGGTCATTCTTCAGCTCACCGCTTTCTGGTCATGCTGCCGGAGCTTCGTGATGGCCTAAGCTTGGAGTATCCCCGACCCGTGGGAAAGAGTTCCACGATGCAAGGTGCAAAGCAATTCCACCTTTTATACATCAAAGTAACTACTCACATGACCCGGATATTTACTGCTACCCAAGTTGCAGGAGCGTAAATTCGGGTCTGCCTCAAAGATTATCTGCGAGCGGCCGACATTTGGAACGCGGGTGAACCGGGCAACCAAAATGGTGGATGGAACTTTCGGTGCGGTGCCTGATCACGCCGGCGAGGCCAGGCAGGGCCGGCAGTCAGGAACGGGCAGGCGTTCGTCCCGGGCCGAACAGTCCGTGCGTGAAAAGTCTACGCACCGCGGCCTGCCATGGCCGGTCTTCCTGTTCATGGCGGGATTGCTCATTCCCTGGATCATCACCATCGGCCCGATCCGGATGTCGCTCTATCGCTTCATTCTCCTGGCCTTTCTCCTGCCTTGCCTGATCGGCTGGATAAGCGGCAGAGCGGGGCGCATAAGGATCGCCGACATTTCGTTCATCCTGTATTGCTTCTGGTGCTTTCTCGCGATCGGGATGATCCACGGCTTCGACTATGCGTTTCAGCCGTCCGGCATGATCTTCATTGAGACGGTCGGTGCTTACATGCTGGCCCGATGCTTCATCCGCGACGCCGATGATTTCTACAACATGGTGCGCATGCTGCTGCGGCTTGTGACCCTGCTCCTGCCCTTCGCGGTCTTCGAGGCGATAACCGGGCGCAATATCCTGCTGTCGGCTTTCTCTGCGGTCTATCCGACATTTCCCGACAATTTCGTCGATCCCCGCTGGGGCATGCGGCGCGTCCAGAGCGTCTTCGAGCATCCGATACTGTACGGCGTGGTCTGTGCCAGCGCGCTGGCTTTCACCCATATGGTGCTTGGCTACGGGAAGAGCTTTGCGGGCCGCTGGCGCGGCACGGGCATTGTCATAGCTGCGACTTTCTTTTCGCTATCCGCCGGCCCGATGACGGCGCTGGCCAGCCAGGGCATGCTGCTCGGCTGGAACTGGGCGTTCAGAAGCATAGAGGCGCGCTGGAAGATCCTGTGCGCCTTCGGCTTCCTGGCGGCGATGTCGATAGAGCTTCTGTCCAACCGTTCCGTGCCCGTCGTGTTCATGTCGTATTTTTCGTTCGACGAGTCTTCGGCCTATGTCCGCGCCGAAATATACCGATACGGATCCGCATCGATCATGAACCACCCGCTTTTCGGCGTTGGCTTTGGCTATTGGGAGCGGCCGTCATGGATGAGCCCCAGCATCGACATGTTCTGGATCATCGACGGGGTCCGCCATGGGCTGCCGGCGGAACTGTTCATGGCGCTGGGCTTCTTTGCGGTCTATCTGCCCGTGGCGTTCAAATCCGGGCTCGACGAGAGAACGCAGGCCTACAAGACCGCATTCGTGATCGCGATGACCGGTTTCTTCCTGGTCGGGTGGACTGTCTACTTCTGGAACGCGACCTACGTCATCTTCATCTTCCTGATCGGCAGCGGCGTATGGGTACTCGACGTGGAGACAAACGCCGCAGCGGCGACCCCACGCGATAGATCGCGCGGCGAGACGGCCGGCAATGATCGTCGAAATGGGCATATGGCGGGACGTGGCAAGCCGCCGGTCGCGGAAGGCCGGAAACGGCCATAC
This sequence comes from Mesorhizobium sp. YR577, assembly GCF_900116595.1. Lineage (NCBI taxonomy): Bacteria > Pseudomonadati > Pseudomonadota > Alphaproteobacteria > Hyphomicrobiales > Phyllobacteriaceae > Mesorhizobium > Mesorhizobium sp. YR577. The sequence continues at coordinate 118,909 of NZ_FPBI01000012.1, forward strand.
GTCTAATTGCCGACCGGTCTAAATCTATAGATGCCAGCCTACTTTCTGGCTGCTCGTGTATGCCTCAGGTAGCTTCGTAGCGGAGACTCCGCAATCGATGAAGAGTTCGTTCAGCCAATCCTCGGGGGTGCGGTTCATGACTGCCATTATGGAATCCCGCAGGTTCGTCGCCGACCACAGCGCGGTCGTCGAAGAGAAGGTGACGACTGCGACCACGCTGGAAGAGGTCGAAGCGCTTCGCGACGTCTGGAATTCGCTTCACGTCGACGACATCGATTCCGACATCGACTACTACATGACCGTGGTGCGCCATGCCGATCAGGTCATCCGGCCGCATGTGGTTCATATCCGCCAGGACGGAGGGGCCGACCTGCTCGCGGTTGCCCGGCTTGAAAACCTGCCCGTACCTTTCCGGTTCGGATACCGGCGGCTCGGGTCCGCCACCTTGCGTGCCATCGTGGTGACCTTTGGCGGCATACTGGGTGCAAGGAACAAATACGAGGAAGAAATCGTACTGCGACACCTGATGAAGGACCTCGACAAGGGTGTCGCGGACCTCATTCTGATGCGCAATGTCGACGTGGACAGCACGCTCTACACGACTGCCCTTGCAGCAACGGGCTGGGCGCAGCGGGCACATGCGCAGCCGGTTTCCCGCCGCTGGATGGCTGTGATACCGGATTCGATGACGCGGTTCCTTGAGACGCGTTCGGCCAAGACGCGAGGCAATTTGCGCCGGCACGACAATCAACTCCGAATGGAATTCGCAGGCCGGTTGGAGCTTCGGCATCTGGATCGTCCAGAAGATGCGCCCGATCTGTATCGAGACATGGAAGCAGTTGCCGCGAAAACCTATCAGCGTGGTCTCGGCGTCGGATTTTCCGGCACGCCGATGCAGTGTGCGCTTATCAAGCTTGGGCTCGAGCGCGGCTGGTACCGAACCTGGATGCTCGATATCGATGAGCGCCCTGTCGCCTTCTGGAGCGGCTTTGGCTATGGCGGCACTTTCCAGATCGGCACGCCCGGTTTCGACCCCGATATGAGCAAACTCTCGATCGGGCGCTTCACGATGATGCGAATGCTCGAGGATCTGTGCGCCGATCCAGCCATTTCGGAGCTCGATTTCGGTCATGGCGAGGCCGAGTACAAATCCTCCTTCGGTCGGGCGGTTCGCTCCGAAAGCGAGGTCATGCTTGCCGCGTCGCGGCCATGGCCGACGCTGGTGATGCTTGCGGTGTCGTCGCTGTCCTTTGCCAACAATCTGGTTCGCCGGCTTGTCGAGAATTCCGAATGGGGTCGCCGCCTGAAGGCAGGATGGCGCCGTCGCATGGCCAGCAGGTAACCATGGCAAGGCTTCTGCTCGTAGCACCGACCTGCAATGGCGAGGATGTCGGCGAGGCGTGGGTCGCCTATCAGTGGGCGCGACGCCTTGGCGAGCGGCATGACGTGACCTTGCTGACCTATCACAAGCGGGGAGCCCGGCCTGCGACGCAGCAGCTTCCGGGCATGAAGGTCGTGGAGTGGACCGAGCCGCCGCTGCTTGGCCGCGCCGAGCGGCTGAACAGCATGCTGAAGCCTGGCTACGTCCCGTTCTATTTCCGCGCCAGAAAATGGATACGCCAGGCAATCGCCGAGGGGCAGCATTTCGATCTCGTGCACCAGCCCGTGCCGGTGGCCATGCGCTATCCCTCGCCTGCGGCCGGTCTTGGCATTCCGTTCGTCATAGGGCCCGTGGGCGGCGGCTTGTCATCGCCGGATGGCTTTGCCGGCGACGAAGGTTCCGCGCCCTGGTTTATGGCGCTGCGCGGGCTCGATCGGTACCGGCAACAGTGGGATCCGCTTTTGCGCAAGACCTTCAGGACCGCAGACTGCGTGTTCGGAATAGCCGCCTATGTGAAGGAACAGCTGGCCGCAATCCCGCTGCGCCGCTTCGAGGTGATGAGCGAAACGGGTTTGGACGAGATCCCGGCACCCATCGATCGCAGCGGGCGATCCGGGACAATCCGGCTGCTTTACGTTGGACGCCTCGTGCGGACGAAAGGCGCTCGCGACATCATACGCGCCATGGGCATGCTGCGCGATGTTTCGGTCCGGCTGGACATCGTCGGCGAAGGGCCGGAACGAGCGGAATGCGAAGCGCTCATCGCCCGGCTTGATCTCGGCGATCGCGTTGCACTTCATGGCTGGCGCTCCAAGGCCGAGGTCGCGGAATTCTACAAGCAGGCGGACGTCTTCGTTTTTCCGAGCTATCGCGAACCAGGCGGCAACGTGGCATTGGAGGCGATGGGGTTTTCGCTGCCGCTCATCGTCGTCGATCGCGGTGGACCGGGAAGTGCGACAACGGACGCCTGCGCCATAAAGCTGTCAGTCACGACGCCGGAAGCGCTGGCGAGCGATATAGCTGCAGCGATCCGCAGGCTGGCGACCAATCCGGCGCTGCGGCGCAGGATGGGCGAGGCAGCCCATGCACATGTCAGGAAAAGCGCTTTGTGGAGCGCCAAGCTCGATCGTGTGGACAGCATCTATGCGCAGCTCATCAACGCCCGTCGCAAGGACGCCTGATCATCAAACTACCGGCGCTATCTCTATAAGGTGAGTGCGGCACGCAGCGCTGCGCGATGCCCCGGTCCGAATGTGAAGCGCATGGTCTCGCCGACGACTATGCTCAGCCGGAACAAGGCCGTGGAAAGACGCCCGTGATGGCGGCGATAATAGCGAATCCGGTTTTTCGTCATCAGCGCCGAGAGGAACGGATTGTCGTGATATTCGCCGCCGATATGAACGACCTGCGCCAGTGGGTGATACACCACTGACAGGCCGCTTCGGCGGACCCTCTCCAGATAATCGACTTCTTCGCTGTAGAGGAAGAATGACTCGTCCCATTCACCGACGACCCGACGCGCTCGGGCTCCAACAAGCAGGGCGGCACCCGTCGCCCATTCGACGACACCGCCGCGATCGTAGATCGCCGGATCATCGACGATCTCGCCCGCGCCTATGCGTGCGGCAAACGTCGTTCCCAGCAGGGCGTCCGACCATGCCGTCTTCATCGACGGTTCGCGCCGAAGCGACAAAGCCGTCGTACCATCCTCGTGGAGGATCTGCGGCACGACTATGCCCGCCGTGGGGTCTGACAGTCTTTTGCTGAGCAGGCGCACGGACCCTGGCAGAAGCCGGACATCGGGATTGAGGATCAGGACGTCCACTTCGGATCCGACTATCGCCGTCGCGGCGTTGATGCCGGCAGCGTAGCCGGCGTTGCGGCCCATCCTGATCACTCTCGGATGGGTCGGATGGGCTAGCGCGATATCGACCGACGTGTCGTGAGAATCATTGTCGACGATGATGATCTCATGACGGCTGATCCCGGCCAGTCCATCAGGGATCGAGTCGAGCAGACCGGGCAGAACCTTGGCGCTGTTGTAGGTGACGACCACCACGGCAACGCCAGCGGTGTCATCCACGGCGGCAGGCGCAAGGATCGATGCAGGTTCAGTCGGTCCGTCCATTTGCATTCACCCAGACTCTTGGCTTCGAGACGCCGAAATACAGGGAAATTCTGCCGGATATTTTGCAGGAATATCAGCACAATGAAAGTCTACATGAGGTGGTGAACTTAGAGGTACACCAACAAGCTCTTTCAGCCATGGAGCTGACTCCGATGATACTAACCATAGTCCTATCGGAGTAGGTCGAACGCTCCAGTACAGGTCCGGAAAACGGCTCCGTAAGTCTTTCAGGGCGATAGAATATTTCTTCAGATTTTCTAGCATCGGTCTGTGTCTCGGCGTGGCGGGACTGTGAAGCGTCAGCTCATCGCCGTGCCTTTCAACTGTAACCGCCAGTGCCCTCGGGCACATGGAGAAACCCTCGTGCAGTGGCCGAAAGGTCGACGCACGCAAGATCGAGAGGCCGTCGGCAAGCCGCATGAACCCGCAGCCAAATCTTACCGGACCCGTCGAAGTTTTCCCCATCGACCGTCTTCAGGCGCTCGACGCCGAATCCCGCGCAACCCGGGCGCGGACAGAGCAACTCATCGAGCTGGCCAAGAAGGGCCTGCCGCAGATGTTTGCGCATGGCGCATTCGTTCACACCGTTCGCGAGGTCAAGACAGCATCAGGCCGGAGTGTCCGTCCCGAGGGCGACAGCCTGCGTTATGCGGCAAATGTCGCGTCGGGACTGGCCTTCGTGGATGAGGCCGTGCAGCGTCACATCCTCGAAGGCGCGACCGCCGCGGATCTGGCGCTGAATTGCGCACGGCGCGCGGAGAAATCCAAGGATCCCGGCGCGGTCGCACTCTGCGCCTGGGCCGCGGCAGAGGTGGCCGATGTCTATGCCACGCCGCTGTTGAAGCGCTTGACTGCCCTGCTCGAGTCCGAAGAGACGATTGCCACGGTGGATTGTTCCTGGACGCTGATTGCCGCCCTTGCGGCGCGTCACCTTGGCGACACCGAGCATTTGACCACGCTTGCGGCCAACCGCCTGATGGGCGGGCAAGGTGCGACCGGACTTTTCCCGCATATGCTGCCCGCCGTTTCCAATGGCCGGCTGCGTGCTCACATCGGATGCTTTGCCGATCAGGTTTACTCGACGCAGGGGCTTGCCCGCCTGTCCGTGGCGAAGAACGATCCGACGGCGCTAGCTGCAGCCGAAGCATCGGGCGGACGCATCGCTCACCTCCAGGGTCCAGCCGGTCAATGGTGGTGGCACTATGACACGCGCGACGGCAGCGTCGTCGAAGGTTACCCCGTCTATAGCGTGCATCAGCATGCGATGGGACCAATGGCCCTGCTCGACCTGCGCGAGGCCGGCGGCACCGATCATATGAAGTCGGTGGCCAAGGGATTGCGCTGGCTGGACGAACACCCCGAGGTCGACGTTCCGATGGTGTCCGAAGAGGACGGCGTGATCTGGAGAAAGGTCGCGCGCCGCGAACCGAAAAAGGCTGTCAGGGCAATTTCGGCACTCACCACGGGGCTCAAGCGCGGCTTCCACCTGCCAGGGCTCGACATCATGTTTCCGCCAAGCCGCGTCGACTACGAGTGCCGTCCGTATGAACTCGGCTGGATGCTCTATGCGTGGCTCTCAGGCGGTGTCGTCGAGCGGTTGCGCAACAGCGCAGTCCGTGGCGGTAGGTGACAGACCAGGGAGCATTCAACATGCCGACCGAGCAGCAATTGTTATTCGGGCTCTATCTCGAGCCGCTGCGGATGGATGAGGTGATCCAGCGCTGCCACACGGCTCTGGTGACGAGGAGCAAGCTGCTGCTCGGCGTGCTCAACGCGGCCAAGGTAGTCAATCTGCGCAGCGACGCGCTTTTGCGAGACTCGCTTTTGGAGTGCAATATGCTGCTTGCAGATGGACAGTCCATCGTCTGGGCGAGCAGGTTGCTCGGGCGTCCCCTGCCCGAGCGGATCGCCGGCATCGACATCTTCGAACAGCTGCTGGCTCTCGCACACCGCGAAGGCCGCTCCATCTATCTTCTCGGCGCCCAGCCCGATGTCTTGCGGATGCTCGAGACGCGTTTGCAGGAGCGGTTTCCGGGTCTGAAGGTGGCTGGCCGGCATGACGGTTATTTCAAGGCCAACGAGTCCGCCGCCATAGCAGCCGAGATACGGGCCTCCGGAGCCGACATGCTGTTCCTTGGCATGGCTTCCCCGAAGAAGGAGATATTCCTCGGCTCCTACGGGGCAACGCTGAATGTTCCGATACTTCACGGCGTCGGCGGCTCGTTCGACATCCTCGCAGGCATCACCCGGCGCGCGCCGGCGATCTGGCAGCGCGCAGGGATGGAATGGGCCTACCGGCTGCTGCAGGAGCCGCGCCGCCTGTGGTGGCGGTATCTGAAGACGAATACCGCTTTCCTGCTGCTTACTGCCCGCGAACTGGTTCATCCCGCTCGCGCTTTCCGGCCGACAAGGTCGATCACCGGCGGCGGCACATTGGCTGCCAGCCGTCAAAATCAGTAACCAGGCGGGCGTGGGGCTCCTTTGATGAATGAAGTTTTTTCCGGTCGATTGGCCATAGTCGGGATGGGGTATATTGGCCTGCCCACCGCCGTCGTTCTGGCGACGCGCGGCATTGACGTGATCGGCGTCGACATCAATCCCGCAACGGTTGCCGCGGTATCGCGTGGCGAGGTTCCCTTCGTGGAGCCGGATCTGGCGGTAGCCGTCAGTGGCGCGGTCGCCATGGGCCGGCTCTCGGCCACCAGCGAGATGCCCGAGGCGGACGCCTTCATCATTGCCGTGCCGACACCATTCAACGGTGATCGCACCGCCAATCTTTCCTATGTCCAGGCCGCCGCCGAGCAGATCGCACCTAAGCTGAGGTCGGGCAACATCGTCGTGCTGGAATCGACCTCGCCGCCCGGAACGACCGAGAAGATCGCCGAATGGATCGGCGCGTTGCGTCCCGATTTGAAAATGCCGCATGACGGCGAGACCGGTGCCGATATTTTCGTCGCCCATTGCCCGGAGCGGGTTCTGCCGGGGCGCATCATGATCGAGATGATCACCAACGACCGCGTCGTCGGTGGACTGACGAAGCGCTGCGCCGAGCGCGCCGCATCGATCTATCGGGTGTTTGCGCAGGGCGAAATCCTGCTCACGGATGCCGCCAGCGCCGAGATGGCCAAGCTCGTCGAAAACGCCTATCGCGATGTGAACATCGCATTCGCAAACGAGATTTCTCTTATCACGGAATCGCTGCATATCGACGTCTGGGAAGTCATCCGCCTGGCCAACAGGCATCCGCGCGTCAACATACTGAGCCCCGGTCCCGGCGTCGGCGGACACTGCATTCCAGTGGACCCGTGGTTCATCGTTGCGGCAGCGCCAAAGCTGTCGCCGCTGATCCGCACCGCGCGCGAGGTCAACGACCGGCGGCCGCATCATGTCGCCGAGCAGGTTGCCGAGAAGGCCAAGCGCTTCCGCGAACCGACCATCGCCTGCCTTGGCCTGACGTTCAAAGCCAATGTCGACGACGTCCGGGAGAGCCCGGCCATCGAAGTCGTCGGGCTGATTGCCGAAGCACTTCCCAATGTCGACATATTGCTTGCAGATCCCTATGTGGACTCCCTGCCGTCGATGCTTTCGGGTTATTCGAACCTGCGTATGGAAGGCGCTTACCAGGCCGTCGAGCGCGCCGACATCGTCGTGCTCCTGGTTGAGCACGAACCCTTCAAGGCGATCCGCAACACGCGGTTGGGCGGCAAGGTCGTCTACGACACGCGCGGTGCCTGGCGCTGAAGCCAGGCTTCGTTTCCCGCTGAATAATCGATCCAGCCCTCCGTCGTTACCAACGGAGGGCTGTGTTTTTCGTGGTCTGATCGCACGGATAATCCGGCCAAATCGATTCCTTTGAAGTTGAAAAAATTAGCCGGCCCATCCCGACATCATCGGAACGGGCCGGCTGTTCACGCTTGACTGGAGGTCAGGCGGCGAAACCGCTGACGACCTGCGCGGCGCGGCGTGGAGATACGCTTTCCTCGATCCGAATCGTCGGATCGAATTCTACCGGAAGATCGCCGATGCCGAAGAAATGCTCGATCGCGCGGACGGAACGTTCGGCGGCGTGCCCGTCGCCATAAGGGTTCACGGCATGTGCCATGGTCTGGTACGCGGCCTTGTTCGTCAGCAAGGTCGAGACCTCGTCGACGATAAGGTCTTCATCGGTGCCGACCAGCCGCACCGTGCCGGCGGATACGGCTTCCGGGCGCTCCGTCGAATCCCGCATGACCAGCACCGGCTTGCCGAGTGACGGAGCTTCTTCCTGAACGCCCCCGCTGTCAGTGAGCACGACGCTGCAGTGATACATGGCGCGCACGAAGTCGCTGTAGCCGAGCGGCGCCGTGACCAGAACATTTTCGAGCCCGGCCAAAGGGGGAAGCAGCACTTCGCGGACTGCCGGGTTGAGATGGGCCGGGAGCAGGAAGGCAATGTCGGGAAAGGTCCTGGCCAGGCGGGCGATGGCGCGGGCCGTGCGGGCCATTGGCTCGCCCCAGGATTCGCGCCTGTGCGCAGTGATCAGAACGCTGCGACGGCCGTTGATCTTGCCAAGGTCGGGATTTTCGGCCGGCAGATCCCTGGAGACAACATCCAGCAGGGCGTCGATGACGGTGTTGCCGGTGACGACGATGTTGCTCTTGTGAATCCCGTCGTGCAGCAGGTTTTCCCGCGATGTGCTGGTCGGTGCCAGATGAACCGCTGCCAACTGCGTCGTGAGACGGCGATTGGCTTCTTCCGGAAACGGATTGTAGGGATCGCCGGTTCTCAAGCCTGCCTCGAGATGGACGACCGGAACCTTGCGATAGAAGGCGGCGAGTGCCGCGGCAAAGCAGGTCGTGGTGTCGCCCTGGACGAGAACGGCATCCGGTTCTTCGGCCTCGATCACCTTCGAGACGCCGTCGAGCACGCGGCTGGTTATGTCCTCCAGCCGCTGCCGCTCGGTGATGATGTTCAGGTCATGGCTCGGCCGGATACCGAACAGGTCGTTGACCTGGTCGAGCATCGCCCGGTGCTGGCCAGTCACCGCGACAACCGGCTTGCAGTGACGGGAGCGGCTCAACGCATCGATCAGCGGGGCCATCTTTATGGCTTCGGGACGCGTACCGTAGACGATCAAGACCTTGCGCATATCGAAATCCTTCTTCTGCCGGCCCTCATGCGAATGGGCCGGGCTGTTGGACTAGTCTGCGAAACCCTGCTTGCCTGGTGTCTCGACCGCGGTTGTCGCGGCCATGTCGAGAAACTGCATCTTGCGGTCGGCGACGACCTGCCGGACGACTTCCTCGTCGACGACGGAAATGTCTTCGGCGAAAGCGTAGACCAGCGCGTAGTCGCAGATCTGGTTGATCACGCGCGGCAAGCCGCGGCTTGCCTGGAAGACGATTTCGCAGGCCGCCGGCGTGAAGATCTCGTGGTCGGCGCCTGCGACCTTGAGGCGATGGGCGATGTAGTCCTGCACGGCCTCGGCAGACATGCCAAAGAGATGAAAATCGGCGGCGACGCGCTGTGCGAACTGCACCATTTTCGCGCGGCTGATGATCTGTCTCAGCTCCGGTTGCCCGACCAGCACGATCTGCAGCAACTCGTCTCTTTCGCCGTTCATGTTGGAGAAGCCTCTCAGCTCCTCCAGCATCTTCTCCGAAAGGTTCTGCGCCTCGTCGAAGATGAGAATGGTGTGGCGCCCGGCAGCGTGCTGCTCCTTCAGGAAAGCCTCGAACTGCGAGAACATCTGAACATAGGACATCCGCCCGGTGATGGGCTGCCCGAGCGACGACAATATCCAGTGGAGCAATTTGCCCCGTTCGCCATGGGCATTCGAGATCAATCCCAACTTGAGGTCGGAAGGTGCGGAACGCAGCAGATGCCAGATGAGCGTGGTCTTGCCGGCACCCACCTCCCCGGTAATGACGGTGATGGGCGCGAAGGTCGCCAGCCCATATTCAAGCATTGCGTAAGCGCGGGTGTGATTTGCCGACCAGAACAGGAAGTCGGTGTCAGGCCGCAGGCTGAATGGCCGTCCGGTCAGGCCGAAGTGTTCGGAATAGATCAGAAAGGTACTCGACATCGCGATCCTGCGAACACTGCCTGCGTCAGTAACCGTATTTCTCGGGTGCGTAGCGACACTTGTTCAGCACCACGCCGAGCACCTTGGATTTCTCCGAAAGATCCCGCTCGCAGATGTCCACTTCGCTGAAGGTGCTTGCCTCCGCGGCCGCAACCAGGATCACGCAATCGACATTGGGCAGGAAAGCCATGACGTCGTCATTGGCGAGCATCGGCGGAAGATCGAAGATCAGGACGTCGGGCTTGAGTTTCTGCTTGAGGCTTTTCAGCGCCTGCGCCGCCTCCGGGCTTTGCAGCAGTTCCGCGGCAAAGCGGACCGGCCGGCCATTGGCGCCGATGGCGATGTTGTCGCCATATCGGATGAAGACGTCCTCGACCTCGCTGCGGCCACGCAGGAAGCTTTCGATCGAAGGCGGTTCCTTGATCCCAAGAACCTTGCTGACCTGCGGCCGGCGCAGATCGAGATCGATCAGAACCGTTCGGCATTCCTTGTGGTGGGCCATGCTGAAGGCGAGGTTCAGCCCGACTACCGTCTTGCCGCAGGCCGGCGTGGGCGAGGTGATCGCGACGGAGGTCCAGTTGTTCTGGCGCAGATACTGCAGCACCTTCGTCCGCAGCATGTCGAACTGCGTGTGCGCCAGGTCCGACCGGTTGATCGTGACGAGCCGGGTCTTGGCGAGATGCTTGGGGTCCGGCTTGAGCGAGGGCAAGCTCGCCCACAGCATGTCGCTTCCCATCCTTGCGACGGTCGTGGCTGTCTGATCATTCGCCGGGTCGGAACCCCGCTGTTGCTTGGCCTTCTGCAAGGCTGCGTGAATATGCTCCATCGTCTGTGTTCCCGCACCTCTTGCAGATGGCTCTGCAGTCCCTTGTTTGCCTGTCACGCTAGATCACCCTGCCGCCGTCAAATCCGGAGACAGTCCGTTCGGTCGAAAGCCCGGCTGGACGGTCCTGCCGGTCGATAGGGATCGCGCTGGTGGCCGTCGTCGCGACGAACGCGGCGAACCCTGCGGCCTGTGCCAGCTTTGCCGTCTTCTTTTCGCGTTTGACCGGAATGTAGGAGATCGTGGCGAGCGGCTGGATCTGGAGCGTCCGCACGAGTTCGGTTGGACGGCGTATGCTTTTGTTGAGCAGCTCGAGCAGCACGATCAAGCCGAGGCCAAGCCCGATACCGCCGGCGAAGCCAGCGCCGGCAATGCGCCGCCGATTGGGGCTTGTCGGTTTCTGCGGGGCAACGGCTGGCTCGACAACGGTAAACCGCTCGCCCTTGGCGCTTACTTCGATCTGCTCGCCGGTCGAGGCTTCGGCCGATCTTGCGGTCGCGATGTTGTATTGCGCCTGGATGTTCTCGCGGTTGCGCTCGAGCGAATTCAGGATCGTTTCGTTGCGCGGGGTTGCCGTGATCGATTTGGTCAACTCGGCGAGATTTTCCGTTATGGAGGCCTTTTCCTGCGTGATGTATTTCAGCCGGTCGTCTATATCGGACAGCTGGAGATCAAGCTCGGAGGTGCCGCGCTTGCCCTTTGTCGTGTCGGCGTCGCTGGCCTGTTTTGCCTGCATGCCGTTTTCCAGGGTCTTGATGCGGGCGCGCAGCGCGACGATGTTCGGGCTGTTCTCGGAAAACAAAGCGAGCTGCTCGGAAAGGGTGCGCTGCAGGTCCTGCAGCATCTGCTGTTCCAGGGTGACCGGGCCGGCGCTGACGATGCGGCCGGTGCTTTCGAACAGCTCGACCAGATTGTTGCGCCGGCTGCGCAGGGCCGCTTCCTCGCGCTCGAGCGATTGAAGCCGTTCCTGCTGGTTGTTCTGCTGGTTGCGGCGGAAATCCAGACCGTCCGGAAGAGCGTCCTTGTTGGCGTTCTTGAACTTGAGGATTTCGGCCTCGAGCCGGGACAGCTCCCCACCGAGGCGAGCAACTTCCTGGTTGAAGAACTGCATGGTTTCGCCGGCCCTGTCCGTGCGCAGGCGAACGTTCATCTGGAGAATCAACTTGGTAAACTCGTTGACGACCTTTGCCGCCAGATCGGCATCGCCGGCAATGAAGGACACGCTGAACACCTTGGCGCCCAGGCTGCCGCTTGGGCCGTCCTTCTGCAGCAGCTCGAATTTCGTGCGGCCGCGCATGTCCTCGATGATATCGGCCTGCGGAATTTCAGACGCCTTGTCGCCGTAGATTTTCAGCTTCTCAGCGAGTGCGAGAACGTTTTCGCGCGTCATTATCTGCTGTTCGATGATCTGCAGCTGTTCCACCGCGTTGATGGGCACGGTCGAACGGGCAAGGTCCGCGGGGATCTGGGGCGACTCCACCAGAATCTTGGCGCTGGCCTGGAATATCGGCGGCAAATAGAGCGCAAGCGCTACCGCCGCGGTCGTCACAAATGTGGCGATCACCAGGAAGTATGGCAATCTTCGAAGGAAGATCGATAGATAGAAGCGCAGGTCTAAATCGCCCATTGCGCAGTGCCCCAAGCCTGAACATCGGAATATGCCGAGTGCTCATTTACAAACGCGGATGGATTGCTTGATAGATCATCGATAGTGGGTGCGCGGCGCGCGGCTAGACCGTTGATCTAATCCCTATGGGTGGTGGCCCGTATCCCCTTACGTCTTAAGTGACAGGGACCTCTCGGCAATCTGGCGTTGCGCAGCTCTGCCTGTGAGGCGACGTTGCGGCATCACAAGCTGGAACATGCAGGCGCCCTGTTGGAACGGTCGATGATTCCGGCATAACCCGTGCAATCAGGCGCGAACCGGCGCGCATCTGCTCGGTCACTTGAGCGTGAAGATCGGGCTTGTGGGTGGGGATGATGCGGAAACCTGCCGGGCTCAACCGGAAACGATCTGACGGAGCAATGGCTGCTCAGGCCGCGCCGAACTGGTCGCGCGCAACGGGAGCCGGTACCTCATGCGAGCTAACGACGCTACCCGTAATCTCTGAGGGCACAAAGGCATGCTCGCGCCGTGGCGCGCCCTGAAGATGCGAGTCCGCCAGCCACAGGGCCAGCTTCATGATCGTGAAGGTCGGGTTGGCGCTGCCTGCCGTCGGGAAGACGGAAGCGCTGACCACAGAGACGTTCGGTACGGCATGGCAACGCAGGTCGGGGCCGACGACGGACTCGGCCGGGTCCGTACCCATCCTGGTCGAACCGGAGGGATGCGCGCAGGCCTCCGCATTGTCGATGATCGGAAGTGCCGGATCGCTGCTTGCAGGCGACCACTCTAGCGGGCAGACGCGATCCATGCCGGAGCGTTCCCAATAACCGGCGATGTGGGAAATCGCTGACCGGAAAGTCCGCTCATCGGTCTGGGTCGGAGCCCATTCGAGTTGCGCCTTCGGCACGCCGAACCTGTCGCGTTTGTCGGCTAATCGGATATGATTGCTCCATTGCGGCAGTTGTTCTGCGCAGACCATCAGATGCAGGTCGATGCTTGCCGGAACGAAGAGCTGCTTGCGCAGATAGCGCCAGTAGGCCGAGCGGGCCACCAGACCCATGTTCTTTGACGCCTGCCACAGATCGTTCGGATCGACCTGGCGTTTCTGAATGCCATGCGCCAGCTTCTTGATATAGCCAAGGGGGCTTTCGGCAAGGTCCATCGCGACATAGGCGAATGCGCTTGCCACTGCGTCGCCGCGTTGCGCAGTTTCGGTGAGTTCAAGATGCAGGTCACGCCGCGTCGCATTGAGGAATCGATAGCCGAAAATGCGATTGGTGAGTGATGGGTTCCGCCGATTTATCGTCGCGACTTCCGATTTCAGATGATCCTGGAAGTATCGGCCGAGCACCCGGCACGAACGAAAGGCGTTGTCATCGGATGCCGCATTCATCAAAAGCAGTAATCTGGTCGTCTCAATTGTGCCGGCAGCGATCACGAATCGGTCGGCGGACACCTCCAGCTGCTTACCGCTAAAGTTGCGGGCGACAATCCCGCTCAGTCTTCCCGCGGCGCGATCAAGCTTGAACTCGCATACCGTGGCGCCGAGCCAGATCTCTATATTCTCCAGCTCTTTCAGTTCATCCTTCAAAAGTGTGAAGACATTGCAGTTCTTGAAGCTTGGTACTTTCGCCCATCTATTGAGAAGTGATTTATCTTCTACCGGGAAATACTTTGAGGTTATCTCATCGGAGATGACGTTTCCGCGGAATGGACCGTCGCCAACCTTGAATATCTTCTCGATTTCATCGTGATAGGATTCGAGAGGGTCTACTGCAATTGGCCAGCGCTGCTGCTGCAGATAGGGCCGCGCCTCGGTCTCATGCTTCCCTATCGGGATCATGCGGCCGCCCCAGCGGCTTGAAGTCCCGCCGAGCCCCCGGTATCGTCCGGTCAACGCCCTGGAATATCGTTCGGCCGGATCCTCGATCTCGTTGAGCGCGTGGATGGCCGGGTCATAGGAAGCGTATCCGCTTTCAACGACAATAACCCGCTGGCCTTTCTTGGCTACTCTTCTTGCAAAAAGAAGACCGGCGATGCCGGCTCCAATCACGCAAAGTGGAGCGGTCGATCGTGAACAGTCATTTTCCAGTTCGGAGAGGTTGTATATTGACATTCCTCTATGTACGCACACGCGTATCGGTTTGTCGATGCTATCCAAAAGGTTGATATCCTTTGGGAAATTGGTGAATTATTTTAAACGCGAATAGGTGTTACAGGTTGGCGCTAGGCTCGGTCCCGGTCAGGTTCCGGCCAACTGATCGGCATTTCGCGAAAAAGCGGAAATGCTTCGCTACAGGAAACGCTGATGCGATTGTCGCCACGAGTAAGCGTCGTCATCCCCCATCTGAACGAACCGGGGGATCTGCGGCGTTGCCTGCGTGCGCTCGCGGCGCAGCGTGTCGATGGCATCCCGTTTGAAATCATCGTCGTCGACAATGGATCGGCCGAGCTTCCCGTAGCGGTTTGCGCCGCAGTTCCCGGTGTCCGCCTCGAGAGCGAGGCTATTCCGGGACCTGGGCCTGCGCGCAATCGCGGCGCGTCGGTCGCTCAGGCAGAGCTGCTGGCATTCATCGATGCAGACTGCATAGCCGAGCCGGGCTGGATCCGCTCGATCGTGGAATTCATGGATCAGAACCCTCGCGTCGACTTCGTCGGCGGCGACATCCGGATCCTGCTCGCGGATCCGGAGCGCATGACCGCGATCGAAGCCTATGAGAGCGTCTACAGCTATCGTGCCAAGCGTTATGTCGAACAGCACGGTTTTGCCGCGACCGGCAACATGGCCGTTCGCGCGGAGGTCTTTCGTGCGGTCGGCCCCTTTGGCGGCATATCCTCCATGGAAGACACCGAATGGGGCCAGAAGGCTACGGCGAAAGGCTACAAGATCGCCTACGTGGCCGACGCAATGGTGCGGACCGCATCCTGCAAATCCTTTGCAGAGCTCACGCGTCGCTGGGACCGGCATATCGCGCACGAATTCCGGCAGATCAAACACGGCGGAATGAGCCTTGTAAAATGGGTGGCGACCAGCGGCATCATTGCCGCCTCTCCCGGTGGCGAGATCATACGCATTCTGCGCTCCGATCGCGTCTCCGGCCTTCGCGACAAATGCCTTGCCCTGGCCTGCCTGACGCGGGTGCGCCTTTACCGGGCCAGACGCATGCTGGGGCTGGCTTTCCATGACAACACCGCCTTGATGGTCGGGTCGTGGAATCGCGAAAACTCCTGAGCCTGCCCGGCTTCTCATGAATTGATTTCCAGCCATTCCCGGCGCAGCTCGCGTCTGCCCTATCGTGGCGGCTGCTGGCCGCTCATCCGTCCTACCTCCCCCGTCTGCCGCACTCATTCGACCGCAGGATCAGCGTCGAT
Organism: Mesorhizobium sp. YR577; assembly: GCF_900116595.1. Lineage (NCBI taxonomy): Bacteria > Pseudomonadati > Pseudomonadota > Alphaproteobacteria > Hyphomicrobiales > Phyllobacteriaceae > Mesorhizobium > Mesorhizobium sp. YR577. The sequence goes on from NZ_FPBI01000012.1 coordinate 134,283, forward strand.
AGGGCTCGATTCATTGCCACCGCGACACAGCCAAATGTCGAGCCGCCTGGGGTATCTGACTCGTCAATTCGGACGAAGCGGAAGGCATCCGGGTTGTCTAGCCCGAATTGTTTAAAGAGGATTTATTGATATCACAGTGAACAGGCGATTAACTTTTGGCAAAAGCGTAGCTGTGCGATTCTCTTCTTTTTATAAAAAGAACAAGTCGGAAGAAATCATCCAAGCAACGGTCAGATACGCTTCCTTTTGATCTTATGACAGCTGGCGAAGAAGATTTTATCTTTGTTCGTGGCGGGGAGATTCTGTATGCTTGAAAGTTATCCCAGATCGCATCTTGGCGATCTGCCAGTCGATGCCGCCCCTTCAAGGTCGGAGATTCGATCAGGCGCGTTCTATCTCGGCGTGAAGCGTATCCTCGACATCGGGGTCATACTGCTTATCGCTCCTCTCGCCCTTACCATCGTCGGCGTCCTGGCGTTTCTCATCCATCGGGATGGCGGCAAGGCCTTCTACGGCCAGAAGCGCCTGGGAAGAGACGGCAAGATCTTCACGCTTTGGAAGCTGCGGTCGATGGTTCCCGATGCCGCGTTGCGCCTGGAAGAATACCTGCAGGACAATCCCGCTGCGCGCCGGGAGTGGGATGGGACACAGAAGCTGAAATACGATCCGCGCATTACCAGGCTAGGTTACTACCTGCGCAAGTATTCCGCTGATGAGCTGCCGCAGTTGTGGAACGTGCTTATCGGCGACATGAGCCTCGTCGGCCCTCGCCCGATGTTCCCCGAACAGCGCCCGCTCTATCCCGGCACCGCCTATTTCAGCATGCGTCCGGGAATGACAGGGCTTTGGCAGATAAGCGAGCGGAATGGGTGCACGTTCGCCGAGCGCGCCACGCATGACACCCGCTATGCGACGAAGATGTCGTTCGGCACCGATATCTGGATCCTGATGATGACGGCGGTCGTGGTTCTCAGAGGCACTGGCCTGTAGGCTTTTCGCAGGTCTCACCAATCATTTTCGGTCTCTTGTTTTGTTGGCCACTGCGCAAGCGGTGGCCAACTGCTTTGTATGGCATGGCCGCCATCAAGCTTCCCGGGGACGTCACCTGCCGCGGGCTCTTGCGGCGACATCGTGCAGGAATTTGGCTAAGCTCGAAGTTATCGATCGGGGCCTTTTGAGTCGCGCCGAACGCATTTCAAGTCGGTCGACCGCTTTTTGAAATGACTAATATATCGTTTCAAATAGACCGTGGCCGGCATTAGAAAGCGGGATGTAGAAACGAGTTATTAGTTTTTAGCTGGATGTATACCCGAAAGTTGTACTGAAGGGATTGTGAACCTAGTGTATCTATTAGTGAGAATCGGTCGAGGGCGACAGGAGGCGATGTAAGAATGACGCTTGCTCCGGAGAGCAATCCGAAGATCCAGGATACGCCTCCATTTCGCATTCCGCTCAGCGACGCAGACAGGGCGTTCCTCACAGGCCTGGGAGCAACCTTGCGCCGTTACGCGCCGCATGAAACGATCATGCGGCAAGGCGACGATGAGGGCAGGGCGTTCATCATTCACTCCGGCTGGAGCTGCGTCCACACCGACCTTCCGGACGGCGAGCGACAGATCATCGACTTTCCCTTCAGCGGCGACATCATCGGCCTGCGGGCCTATCAGAGCCCGAGCTACATCTCCCTCACGTCGATTACCAAGTTGATTGTATTCGAAGTTCCGGCAAAAGCGCTTACCGCGGCGGTAGAGCACTCGCCCAGGCTGGCCGGAACTTTCCTGTCGGTCGCCGCCCGCCAGAGAGCCATCCTTGTCGAGCATCTTACCAATGTTGGACGAAGGCGCGGTGCTGCGCGTGCAGCCCACCTGCTGCTTGAAATCGGAACCAGGCTGGGCGACGGCCAGCGCCTGGCAAGCCATTACGAATGCCCTCTTACACAATATGATCTAGCCGATGCGCTCGGAATGACGGCGATTCATATCAATCGGATACTCAAGGATTTGCGCGAACTCGACCTTCTTTCCTTTCGGCACAGAACGGTCGATTTCATAAACCTACCAGCGACGAAGAAGTTCGCGGGCTTTAATCCGTCTTATCTTTTACTTGAAAGAATATAGTCCTGTAGCTTTACCTACCAGTAAATACCCGCTCATCACTCAAACGATTTATGCTTTTATAATTTTATTTTGTTAATATAGAATATTACCTAAAGTTTGTTCATCGAATGCTGTGCAGCATCAATAAATTGTTACTAACGGTATTTATATGTGTAGATAGATATGTTTAATATATGCGATCATCATCACAAGATTTACACCAACGGAAATTTAACCAAAAATATTCATTTTTTGCTAACTTAAATTAGCGCCTTTCTCCCGTCGTGATGTACCTTTGGTTGTAGCACTGCTTGCGGTGGGGTGAAACGGGCTGGGTATCAATCACATCCTTTCTTGTGACGTTTGAAGGTGCGAAACAGCACCGCAAAGTGACGTTACCACGTGCAACAGTACTATTGGGAGGATGACCGTCGCATAAACGGTCATCTGGGCAAATACAGTTGTCAAACGGAGCGTAAACTTATGAGTACCACGAGTGGAACCAACGGAAGCCATGCTTCTGAACATAACGTGCCAATCGAATTGCTTCAGACATCCATGCTCGGAGGACAGGGGCCTGTCGAAAGCGTGGTCAACTTTCACGGAACGAGAAGCGCAAATCGCTCTCTGGTTGTCCTGGATAATCGAGCACTCGACCGTGAGTGCTTTGCGCAAAGCCTTACGTCCCACAAGATCGGGATGGAAGTATTGGCGTTCGGGACTATCGAAGACTGGAAAGCCGAGAAAGATCTTCACCCGCCGCTGTCGGCTATATTGCTGAATGTTGGCGGATGCAAAATCACCGATGCCCTCGTTGCCGACGAAATCAAAAAACTGACGTCAGAATTTCGGACCACGCCGGTTGTCGTGCTGGCCGACACGGATGATCTGACGCAAATACTCAAGGCGCTCGAATATGGCGCTCGCGGCTACATTCCATCGTCAGTCGGCATCGACGTCTGTGTCGAGGCTATCGGATTGGCGCTTGCCGGCGGCATCTTCGTGCCTGCAAGCAGTGTTCTGGCAATGCGCCAGACCATCGCCTCCGGTGGCGAGGCCGCTCGGCCGATGGCTGGGCTGTTCACCTCGCGCCAGGCTGAAGTCGCCCAGGCGCTGCGGCGGGGCAAGGCGAACAAGATCATCGCCTATGAACTCAATCTCCGCGAAAGCACGGTGAAGGTTCACATCCGCAACATCATGAAGAAGCTGAAGGCCACGAACAGGACCGAGGTCGCCTACAAGATCAACGACCTGTTCCCAGGCGAGATGAACGCCGCGTAAGAAGGCCGACAGAGGGTAACACTATCTTCGGCGTAAAATGCAAAGGCACGACGCCGAAGACATCCAAGAAGCAAAGCGCCGCGTAACCTCCGGGTTGCGCGGCGTTTCAGTGATCGGCGGCAAGAAAATTCTCAATCACCTTTGCATCGAGCCCGGCTTTCGCGCCGATTCGACGGATCAGCTCTGCCGCTGCCGGCCGCGGCCGACCCATCGGCCGATCCATCCAGTAGGAAACCGGATTGAGCACCCGGCGCTTGTCCACCGCCACGATGCGGCCTGATTGCAGCTGGTCCTGTGTCAGAGGCGGCCGCGCGAGGGCAATGCCCAGATTGTGCGCCGCCGCGTCCAGCACTAGATTGTAGTCTTCGAAACGGCGATCCTGCGGGCGGGGCCGGTAGTCCATGCCGTGCTCGCCGAACCAGGCACGCCATGCCGAGGCATCGGAATCGTGAATTAGTGGATAGCGCAGCAATCGCTCCGGTGCGCCGGCACCGATTTCCTCAGCCAATGCCGGCGAGGCGATCGGAAAGCACCTCTCTTCGAAAAGCTGGACGGATATTCGCCCGGGAATGCGTCCGCGCCCGCAACGAATGGAGACGTCGATTCCTTCATCGTCGAGATCGGCCTGGCGTATGTCGATGTCGAGCACGATGCGCAGCTTTGTTGGGCCGTTCTCCAGCGCCGAGAGCCGCGGCATCAGCCAAAGGCCGCAGATGGAGGGGATGGACGTCAGGCGTACGACCGCCGTTCCGCGCGGCTCGCTCCATCGCTCGGTGGTATTGGCAATCAAGGCGAAGGCTTCGGTGGTCCGCAAAAACAGACGCTGGCCTTCGAGCGTAAGCGATACGCCGCGTGCGCCGCGATCAAAGACTTTAAGGCCGAGCCACGCTTCCAGCTTTGCGACCTGACGGCTGATTGCGCCATGCGTCAGGTTCAGCTTTTCAGCCGCTGAGGAAAAGCTGCCAAGACGGGCCGAGGCCTCGAAGGCGCGCAGTGTCTCCAGCGGCAGGATAGGTTCCGAGCTGTGATCCATGCTCACAGCAGAACCTCGATTTATTCGTTTGTCAATCAGCTCGCGGCGGCGCTTCTTGTCGACGATCCAGAGGAGGCCGCCATGAACGCAACCGCAGCATCGCTTTATCGCTCGGCAAACACAGTTACCGCCGCTGCGGTCGTCGTTACGATCCTGGCCTGGGCCTCCGCTTTCCCGGCAATCCGGGCCGGGCTTGCCGCATTCGGACCGCTGGAACTTGGCGCGTTGCGCTTTGCCATTGCCGCCGTTCCAGCCGCGATTTTCCTGGCGGTGACAAGACCTGCCTTGCCGAGGCTCGGCGAGATGTGGCGCTTTGCCTTTGGCGGCGTGGTCTTCGTCGCGCTCTACACCGTTCTCCTGAACTTTGGCGAGCTGACGGTCTCGGCGGGTGCTGCAAGCTTCATCATCAATGTCAGCCCGATCCTGACCGCCGTCTTTGCCATGGCAATGCTTGGTGAGCGTTTTACGGGCTTGGCATGGCTCGGCACCTTCCTGTCATTTGCCGGCATCGGAATCATTGCCCTGGGCGAAGGGCAGGGCCTTCATTTCGACAACGGCGCCTTGCTGATCCTCGGTTCGGCATTGTGCACCTCGCTCAATACGGTCGTGCAGAAGCCGCTCTTTGCTCGTCACAAGCCGCTGACGGTGTCAGCCTGGAACATGATCATCGGCGCCGTCTGCCTGCTGCCGGGGCTGTCGAACGGGATCGCACAGATGGCGGTTGCCGATCATCAGGGCCTGGTTGCAGTCATCTATCTCGGAATCGTGCCCAGCCTGATCGCCTATGGGAGCTGGGCCGTAGCCCTGTCGCGCCTGCCGGCTTCGAGGGCCTCAAATTTCCTCTATTGCGTGCCGCCGGTGGCCACCTTGATCGGCTTCCTCTGGCTCGGCGAGGTGCCGACGTTTCTGGGCATTGTGGGCGGCATTTTGGCGCTCGGCGGCGTGGTCATCGTCAATCTGCGCGGGCGATAGCCATCCGGCTCCATCTCCATCGAAATTCACCGCCGTCGCGATATGTCACCGTCGGAAGGGCACCTGCTCCTACCGTGATAATCACATCGGTGGATAGTAATTACGGGCTATGTATCCACTTTAGAAGGGTGGTGCACACCGATTGATGCCGTTCACTGATCCGCAAAAGCTGGCAGGATCAACGTTCTTGAATATCTGATCCAGATGTTCGGGTCAGGCGGCAACCGGGGCGATGCACATGCTCAGAATCCATTTCAGGAATCATGATTATTTGAGCGCTTCCGGCGGTTCGACCAGGGTCTATACCGCGGCGAGCGAGGACATTTCTGCAAATGCAAACGCAGGGCCATCGACGGGCATCACGGCCGAGGCCGAAGAGTCCGACGGCAGAAAGCGTGTAGCCTGTTCGCTTCCGGACGCGCCCCATGGCGGTGGCGGAAAAGTGCTGACGGCCATGCTTGACGACGAGGGTCATTCATCCGCCTTGTCCGGCGTTGCGGCGTCTGCGCGCATGTTTTCGGCTCACAGTGACGCCGAGCTGAAGAGTATCGGCTTTTCACTGGAGAGGTCCGTTACCGTCCCGCAGACAGGATCTTCTGGAGCGTCTGCCGCATTTGCCCCATTCCCATCCTGGACCGTAGGCACAACATCTGCCCTGTCCGCCGGCTCATCGAGCGCCGTTTCGCGGGTGTCGAGCGATGCGTCGTCAGGAGTCGTCGATGTCTTGTCGCCGACCGCGCCGGTTACGTCGATCGTGGACGTCATTTCCTCGGGCACGGCCGGGGGCATCACCAGTCCCGCCACGTCCACCGCACCGGCGACAAGCATACTGCCTGCCGCAACAGGCGCGCTCCTGCCTGCTGTCGACGTCTCCGGCATAGCGCCGGCGGCTACCGATACGGACATGGACGGCGGCGTCACGCCTCCTGTGGGACCCTCGTCGGTTGGCGCCGAAACGCCGGCTGGACCTTCGACCTCGAGCCTTGTCACGCCAGCGGCAGCGGCCAATTCAGATCCCGCCGCCGGCACTCCCAATGTGGAGAGTTTCAGTGCGTTCGTTGCGGCGGCCGCTGCCGGAGATCCCGCCGCAGCGGCACCTGCGGCAGCAGCCTTGGCTGCGACACCCAACAAGATTGCCATCGAAAACGCGAAGCAAGGCAACCCGCAAAGCGAATGGGGCATCACCGGGGACGGCGATGGCAACATCCAGGGTTTTGCCACCGAAATCAGCACCAATATCGGGCAGACGGTGGACTTCAAGATCGCCACCGATTCCACTCATTATCGCATCGACATCTATCGCATGGGCTATTACGGCGGCGACGGTGCGCGCAAGGTCGCCTCGATCGACCAATCGCTGACGACCGCGCAGGTCCAGCCGCATCCGATCGTCGACATGTCGCTCGGGCTTATCGACTGCGGCAACTGGTCGGTATCGGCAAGCTGGGGAATTCCGGCAGACGCGACCTCAGGCATCTATTTTGCAAAGCTCGTGCGGCTGGATGGCACTCCCGGTGAGAGCATCATTCCTTTCGTCGTGCGCGACGACGCCTCGGCCAGCGATATCGTCTTCCAGACGTCCGACACGACCTGGCAGGCCTATAACGCCTGGGGTGGCGCCAGCCTGTATTTCGGCGAGGTGCCGGTCGATCCGGCCGATATGATCGGCTATATGCCGCCCAATTGCAGTTGCGGCATCAACGCCATCGGCCGTGCCTCCGCGGTCAGCTACAATCGCCCCATCATCACCAACACCAGCCCGGTCGGCGGCACGCACGATTTCATCTTCGGCGTGGAAAGCTCGGCCGTCAGCTGGCTCGAGCAGAACGGCTACGATGTCTCCTACATTTCAGGCGTAGACGCGACCCGCAACGGCAGTCAGCTGCTGAACCACCAGGCGTTTCTTTCGGTCGGGCACGATGAATACTGGTCGGCCGAACAGCGCGCCAATGTCGAGGCCGCCCGCGATGCCGGCGTCAATCTTGCCTTCTGGAGCGGCAATGAAGTCTATTGGAAGGTTCGCTGGGAAACCAGCATCGACGGTAACGGCACGCCTTACCGCACCATGGTCTGTTACAAGGAAACGTGGGGCACCAGCAGCGATCCGAGCGATGTAGGTACCGGGACGTGGCGCGATCCGCGCTATGCCGATCCCGGGCAGGAGCCCGAAAACTCGCTCACCGGCACGATGTTCTCGGTCGACGGTTATCGTCTGGACACGATCACCATTCCGTCCGATTACGGCAATCTCCGCTTCTGGCGAAACACTGACGTCGCCAATCTTCAGCCTGGACAGACGCTTGAGCTCTCGCCGAACCTTCTCGGTTACGAGTGGGATTCGGACGTGGACAACGGCTTCAGGCCGGCTGGCCTGATCAACATGTCGCTCTCCACCGTTTCGGTGAACACCTATCTGCGCGACTACGGCACCAGCGTTGGTGCGGCAGATGCGACGCACAGCCTAACCATGTATCGCGCCGAAAGCGGCGCGCTGGTGTTCGGCGCGGGCACGGTGTTCTGGTCTTGGGGCCTCAGCGACAACCACGAAGGCCCGGAAACGGCCACGGATCGCAACGTCCAGCAGGCCATGGTCAACATGTTCGCGGATATGGGCATCCAGCCGACAACGCTGGACGCAAGCCTGATCCTGGCGACACAATCCACCGATCACACCAAGCCGATCTCGACGATCACGTCTCCGACCCTCGGCGCAAGCTTCGTCGAAGGGCAGCGCGTCACCATCACCGGCACCGCGCAGGATCTCGGCGGCGGCGTTATCGCCGGCATCGAGGTTTCGCTGGATGGCGGCCTGCGCTGGTTCAAGGCCACGGGCCGCGAAAACTGGAGTTTCAGCTGGGTCGTCCAGGCCAGCGGCACATACAACATCATGTCGCGCGCCGTCGACGACAGTTTGAATCTCGAAACACCCGGCACCGGAAAACAGGTGACGGTCACTCTGCCGTCAACGTCAAGCCTGTGGTCCATGGCCGCCAAGCCGGCGGTGGAAACGGCGATGGACCGCGTCGGCATCGAACTCGGCGTCAAATTCGAGACCACCACCGGCGGCTTCGTGACAGGCATCCGTTTCTACAAGGGCTTCTACAATGTCGGCGAACATCTCGTCAGCTTGTGGAAAGCCGACGGCACGCTTCTGGCGACCGGTGTTTCCACCGGAGAATCGCTGTCCGGCTGGCAGACCGTAACCTTCTCGAGCCCGATACAGATCGCGGCAGGAACGACCTATGTCGCCTCCTATCATACCGGCGGCTACTATTCGATCACCGATGGGTATTTCAATTCCGCCTACTCGAATGGCGCGATCAAGGTTCAGGCTGGGGGTGGTGTCTTCGCCTACAGCGAGAGCACCGGCACTTTCCCCGGCAACACCTTCAACGGCAGCAACTACTGGGTAGATGTGGTCTTTGACGCAGGGCCAAACTCACCGCCCGTGGCAACCGATGACAGTGGCTTTACGGTCACCAAGAACGGCACGCTGACGATTTCCATCGCGGCGCTGGTCGCCAACGATACCGATCCCAATGGCGATGCGCTGACGATCACCGCAGTCGGCAACGCCGTCAACGGAACGGTGACGCTGGATACCCAGACCGGCAATGTGATCTTCACGCCAAATGCCGGCTATTCCGGTCCGGCGACCTTCAGCTATACGCTTTCCGACGGGCGAGGCGGAACGGACCAGGGTGGCGTCAGCCTGACCGTCGAAGACGGGCCGGCGGGCGTTTCGCTGTTCCAGCCAAGCGACGGCCCGACGGGTGGCGCGTCAAACGAAGGTGTCGGGCTCGAACTCGGCATGAAGTTCGTCGCATCGGCCAGCGGCACCATAACCGGCATTCGCTACTACAAGGCGGCCGGCGACACCGGCACGCACACCGGCTCGATATGGAGCGCCACGGGTGCGCTTCTCGGCACTGTGACCTTCACCAACGAGTCCCTGAGCGGTTGGCAGACGGCCAAGTTCTCAAGCCCGATCCAGCTCACCGCCGGTACGACCTATACCGCGTCCTATCATACGACCGGAAGCTACGTGGCGACGTCGAACTACTTCACCACCGCCATTACCAATGGACCGCTGACTGCACCGTCGTCGACGACGAGCGGCGGCAATGGCGTGTACACCTACAGCGCGGGCGGCGTTGCGCCGACATCCAGCTATCAGGCGACGAACTATTGGGTCGACGTCGTCTTCAACCAGTCGACGGTCAATACCGCGCCGGTCGCCAACAACGACAATGGCTTCGTCGTCACTTATGACACGCCGCTTGCCATCACGTCCGCCTCGCTGCTTGCAAACGACACGGACCCGGACGGCGATGCGCTGACGATAACGGGCGCCAACAATGCCACGAACGGCACTGTTTCGTTCAACAGCCAGACCGGCGCCATCACCTTCACGCCGACCGCAGGCTACAGCGGGCCGGCAAGCTTCTCCTACGGTATATCGGATGGCCGCGGCGGAACCGCATCGGCAACGGTCAACCTGACGGTGCGTCCGCTCGATACGAGCAAGAACCTGTTCTCGCCTTCAGACACGCCGGCCAACCCGGCGGTCAATGATCCGAACTCGGTGGAACTCGGCGTCAAGTTCATCGCGTCCGCCGGCGGCACCATTACCGGCCTGCGTTATTACAAGAGCGCGCAGGATACCGGAACGCACACCGGCTCCCTGTGGACCAGCACGGGCACGCTGCTTGCCACCGCCACCTTCACGAATGAGACGGCAAGCGGCTGGCAGACAGTCAACTTCTCGCAACCGGTCACGGTGTCGGCCGGCACCACCTATGTCGCGAGCTATCACTCCAACGGCTTCTACTCGGCGAGCGACAACTACTTCACCACCGCGCACACCAATGGCCCGCTCACAGCACCGTCGAGCGCGTCGAGCGGCGGCAATGGCGTTTATCGCTACGGCTCCAGCAGCCTGTTCCCGAATGCGAGCTACAATGCGACGAACTACTGGGTGGATGTCGTCTATCAGCAGGCGACGCAGAACATGGCTCCCGTCGCCAACAATGACTCGGGTTATTCGGCGAGCTTCAACACGCCCTATGCAATCCAGGCGTCCGCCCTGCTTGCCAATGACAACGATCCTGACGGCGACCCGCTGACGATCACCGGCGTCAGCAGCCCGGTCAACGGCACCGTTGCTTTCGACAGCCAGTCGAACATGGTCACGTTCACGCCGACGACCGGCTACACTGGACCGGCAAGCTTCTCCTATGCCATTTCCGACGGCCATGGCGGCACGAGCTCGGCCCAGGTCTCGCTCAATGTCATAGGGCAGGGCGCCGAACAGAGCGTGTTCTCTCCAAGCAGCACGCCGGCGACGGTCACCGTCAACGACAACAATTCGGTCAATCTCGGCATGAAGTTCCAGGCCGACGTCGCCGGCTGGATCACCGGTTTCAAGTTCTACAAAGGTCCCAGCAATACCGGTCCGCATACCGGCTATCTCTGGACGGCAGGCGGGACACTCCTGGCAAGCGCCACCTTCACCAACGAGACCGCGAGCGGCTGGCAGTCAGTCGACCTGTCCCAGCAGGTCCAGATCCAGGCGAACACCACCTACGTCGTCTCCTACAGCACCAACGGCTCCTATTCGGCGACGGGCAACTTCTTCACCTCCGACATCGCCAACAACAACCTGCATGCCCTGTCATCGACCCTCAGCGGTGGCAACGGCGTCTACGCATACGGGTCGAGCGGGCTGTTCCCGACGAGTTCCTTCAACAGCACAAACTACCATGTGGATGTGGCGTTCAGACCGCAGCTTGCGGCGTAGAGGTGAGCATGGGGGCCCAGAAAATACGCGACAATCGCCTGCCGGTGACGGTGCTGGCAGGGTTTCTGGGCGCCGGCAAGACGACGATCCTGAACCATATCCTGCGTAACCGCGAAGGCCGCCGCGTCGCGGTCATCGTCAACGACATGAGCGAGATCAACATCGATGCCGATCTCGTTCGCGATGGCGGCGCCGATCTTTCGCGCACCAATGAAACGCTCGTTGAACTCACCAATGGCTGCATCTGCTGCACGCTGCGGGATGATCTGCTGGGCGAAGTGCGCCGGCTGGCAGCCGAAGGGCGCTTCGACTACCTGTTGATCGAAGGCACCGGCATCGCCGAGCCCCTGCCGATCGCGGCGACATTCTCTTTCAAGGACGAAACGGGCGCAGCCCTTGCCGATGTCGCACGGCTCGACACGATGGTGTCAGTCGTCGATGCGGCAAATCTCCTGTCCGACTATTCGAGCTCGGATTTTCTGAGCGATCGCGGCGAGACCCGCGACAAGGACGACAAGCGCACGCTGGTCGATCTTCTCGTCGAGCAGATCGAGTTTGCCGACGTCGTGGTGATCAACAAGATCTCGGAAGTGATGGCTGAGGCCCGCGCCACCGTGCGCCGGATCGTTGCCGCCCTCAACCCGGATGCGCGCGTCATCGAGACCGATTTCGGCCACCTGCCGCTCGGCGCGATCCTTGACACCGGCCTTTTCAGTGAGGCGAAGGCGGCGAGACATCCGCTCTGGCACAAGGAACTCTATGGCTGGGGCGATCATGTGCCGGAAACGGAAGAATATGGCATCGCCAGTTTCGTCTATCGCGCCCGCCGTCCCTTCGATCCCTCGAAACTGAACGATTTCCTCGAGCGCGAATGGGCCGGCCTCATCCGCGCGAAGGGGCATTTCTGGCTGGCCACCCGTCCCGACTGGATCGGCCTGCTTTCGATCGCCGGCACGCAGCGCCGCACCGAGGCGAAAGGTCTGTGGTGGGTGACTGTGCCGAAGGCGCACTGGCCGCGCTATCCGCAATTCCGCGAGCTGCTCGATCGCCATTGGAGCGAGGTCTGGGGCGATCGCCGGCAGGAGTTGGTCTTCATCGGCGCAGGTCTCGATGAACAAGCGATCTGCGCGGCGCTCGACGAATGCCTGGTCGGCGAAGAAGCCGGCTTTGATCCTCGACTTGCGCGCGACCTCAACGATCCGTTTCCACCGTGGCAGCACGCACATGCTGCATGACCGAACTCGAACCTGAAACCCATGGAGATGACAATGAGCAACGAACTCTACGCCGACGGCATTGGTGAAATCACCGTCACCGGCACGATCGTCAGGATCGACCTGATGTCCCTGTCCGCCACTGAGCGCGACGACAAGAACAATCCCAAGCCGGTGTTTCGCCAGCGGGTCATCATGCCGGTGGATGCTTTCGCCAATGCAGTGGATCTCATGCAGAAGGCGCTTGGCGGTCTCGTCGAAGCCGGTGCGGTTCGCCGGGTCGGTGACGTCCAGAAGGCGCCGGTGGCAGATACGGGCTCCCAGGGAAAACCCCAGAACGCATCACCAAACTTCAACTGACCGGTAACGCAGCTTCTATTGCTCGGGCGGGGCCATGGACACGTATCAGCATACCAGCCTTCAATGCCTGGCCTTGGTCGCGCGCCATCATGGCGTCGACCTATCGCCCGAACGGCTCGTTCACGATTATGCCGTGGGCGACCAACCTGTCGCTACGCGGAAGCTCCTGCGAATGGCGAAGGATGCCGGGCTGCGCGCCCGGCATATGAAGCTTGCCTGGCGTTCACTTTTCCAGCTGGGCGATGCCTATCCTCTGCTTGCCGAACTCGAAAACGGCAACTGGGTGGTGATTGCAGGCGCCGCCATTGGCGGCGAAGAGGACATGATCCGCATTCTCGATCCGCTGGCCCAGCGTCCGGAATTCCTGCTTCTGAACGAACAGCAGTTTTCGAAGGGCTGGAGCGGGTCCGTCATTCTTCTGAAGCGCAACTATCGTCTGGCCGATGACGACCAGCCGTTCGGCTTCCGCTGGTTCTTGCCCGAAATTATCCGCCAGCGCAGCCTTTTCCGCGATGTCGCCCTGGCGGCATTCGTTCTCTACGGGCTCGGCCTGACAACGCCGATCTTCTTCCAACTCGTTATCGACAAGGTGCTGGTGCATCAGAGCTATGCGACGCTGACCGTGCTTGTGATCGGCGTTGCCGTTGCCCTTATCTTCGACGCGGCCTTCACCTTTCTCAGGAAATACCTGCTCCTCTATGCGACGAACAAGATCGATATCCGCATGGCGACGCGCACGTTCGGGCATCTCCTGAACCTGCCTATCGCGCTGTTCGAGCAGGCATCGGCCGGCGTTCTCGTCAAGCATATGCAGCAGACCGGCCGCATCCGCGAGTTCCTGACCGGACGGCTCTTCCTGACGCTTCTCGACGGGTTGTCGCTTCTGGTTTTCATACCGATCCTGGTTCTCTACAGCGTCAAGCTCACTTTCGTCGTCCTCGGCTTTGCCGCTTTGGTCGGCCTCGTTGTCATGTGCCTTGTGGGGCCGTTCCAGAGACGATTGCAGGCGCTCTATCAGGCCGAAGGCGAGAGGCAGGCACTGCTTGTCGAAACCGTGCACGGCATGCGCACCGTCAAGTCGCTTGCCTTGGAGCCGCGCCAGCGCCGCGTCTGGGACGACAGCTCGGCGCAGTCGATTTCGGTTCGCTTCCGCGTCGACAAGATCTCGAACATTGCGCAGGCGCTGACCGGTCTTCTCGAAAAGCTGATGAGCGTCGCCATCATCGGTCTTGGAGCGCTCGACGTGTTCAGCGGAACGATGACGATCGGCGCGCTCGTTGCCTTCAACATGCTGGCCGGCCGGGTCTCCGGGCCGCTCGTCCAGATCGTCACAATGGTTCACGAGTATCAGGAGGTAGCACTTTCCGTCCGCATGCTTGGCGAGATCATGAACCAGCGCCCCGAGCAGTTCGGGCGCGGGCGCGGCATCAGACCCGAGCTCAAGGGCCAGATCGAGTTCGAAAAGGTGACGTTCCGCTACGGGCCTGATGGTGCGCCGGCGCTTGATGACGTTTCGTTCACCGTGCCTGCGGGTTCGGTGTTCGGCATCGTCGGCAAGAGCGGTTCGGGCAAGACGACGGTTACACGCCTTATCCAGGGGCTTTACCAGAACCAGCAGGGGCTGGTGCGCATGGACGGCTATGACAGCCGCGAGATCGATCTCGTTCATCTCAGGACGAGCATAGGCGTCGTGCTGCAGGACAATTTCCTGTTCAAGGGGTCCGTCCGTGAAAACATCGCGGCGGCAAAGCCCAATGCGAGCATTGAGCAGATTGTCGAAGCCGCCCGCATTGCCGGTGCGGAGGAGTTCATCGAGCGGCTTCCGCGCGGTTTCGAAACCCTGCTGGAGGAAAACGGATCGAACCTCTCCGGTGGCCAGAAGCAGCGCCTCGCTATTGCGCGCGCTTTGATCACCGACCCCAAGCTGCTTATCCTGGATGAAGCCACCAGCGCGCTCGATCCCGACAGCGAGGCGATCATCCGCCAGAACCTCAGCAAGATCGCTGAGGGGCGCACGGTCATCATCGTTTCGCATCGCCTGTCGACGCTGGTCGACGCCGACGCCATCCTCGTCGTCGATCGCGGCAAGATCGCCGATATCGGCCGCCACGATCAGCTCGTCTCGCGTTGCATGACATATCGCCATCTGTGGTCCCAGCAGACGAGGCAGGTGGCATGAACGCGCACACGCCAAAGCCCAGCGAGAACCTGCCCGTACCGGTCAATAAGCCGGCAACCGAACTGGTTGTGAAGCGGCCGCCGCTTCCGCCGGTCATTGCCGAATTCCAGTCGGACGCGGTGGAACTTGAAGAACGCGTTCCGCCGAAGATCGCGCGGCTTACGCTCTACGGCGTCACCGCGCTCATCGTCGCCGCTGTGACATGGGCCTCTGTCTCGCAGATCGACGAGGTGGTCATTGCCCCCGGCAAGCTGATCACCACCCAGCCGACAATCATCGTGCAGCCGCTGGAAACCTCCATCATCCGTTCCATCGATGTCGCCAATGGCGATGTCGTTCGTGCAGGGCAGACGCTGGCCACCCTTGATGCAACGTTCAGCCAGTCGGATGTCGAGCAGCAGCGTGCGAAGTTTGCTGCCCTAGATGCACAAGTGAAGCGCAGCGAGGCCGAACTCAGCGGCGCCGACTATTCCAAAATCGCCGGCAGTTCTTCGGATGAGCAGCTGCAGGTTCAGCTCTTCGGCCAGCGGCTCGCCTTCTATGTCGCGCAGATCCAGAATTTCGATCAGCAGATAGCAGGGCAGGCGGCGTCGATGACGGCCGGCAAGGAGCAGGAAACGATCCTGCTCAGCCGGCGTGAAAATCTCAGCCTGATCGAAAATGCGCGCGAGAAACTGTACAAGCAGGAAACCGGATCTCTGCTCAATCTCCTCAGTTCGCGCGACGCCCGTCTCGACGTCGATTCGAGCATATCGCAGTTGCGCGGCAAGGCCGAAGAGGCCGGCCATTCGCTGGCGAAACTCCGGGCCGATCGCCAGGCCTTCATCGAGGATTTCCGCCGCGTGACGATGGAAAAGCTCGTCGAGCTCAGAAGCCAGCGCGACACGGTCGGCGAAGAGCTGAAGAAAATGGAGCTGCGCCGCAACATGGTCGTCCTGACGGCGCCGGCAGATGCGGTCGTGCTCGATCTTGCGCAACGTTCCATCGGGTCCGTCGTGCGCGAGGCCGAGCCGATCGTCACGCTCGTTCCGCTGAACGTGCCGCTTGAGGCGGAGGTCTCGGTCAATTCGCGCGACATCGGGCGTATTGCAGTGGACAAGGACGTGCGGATCAAGTTCGACGCCTATCCGTTTCAGAAATTCGGCACGGCTTCCGGCTCGATCCGAACCATCAGCCGCGATGCCTTCACGCCGAGCCAGCAGGAAGCGGCTGTAGGTCAGCCCGCGGTTCCGTATTTCAAGGCGCGCGTCCTGCTTGCCGACACGCGGCTGCATGCTTCGGCCGAGCCCGTGCGGCTATTACCCGGCATGACGGTGTCGGCCGAGATCAAAGTCGGCCGGCGGACAGTGATCTCCTATTTCCTCTATCCGCTCCTGCGCGGCCTGGATGATGCCATCCGCGAGCCGTGACCGGCATTCAACGTTGGATGCCTAAAAACGAAAAAGCCACGGCGAACCGCGGCTTTTCGTTGCTTGTAAATTGGAGCGGGTGAAGCGATTCGAACGCTCGACCCCAACCTTGGCAAGGTTGTATATGCTCTTGCCGGAAGTTTCCTCCAGTAGCCGTGGCATTGAATATTAACGGTTTTTCCTTATGGCTTATCGCTTGATCTTGCCTCAGGCCACCGGAAAATGCTTTCTTGGTGGCTAAATGGTGGCTAAACCAATGAGCGAGCGCGAAATTGCCGAAAATCAAGCTTTCAAAATTGACCGTCGATTCAATCGAACCCACGAACAAGGCGGTGTACTATTACGATACCGATCTTACCGGATTCTTTTTGAGGGTCATGCCCTCTGGAGCAAAGGCGTGGGGCTACGAGTATCGCGTGGGTTCGGGACGAAAAGGCCGAAAGAACCGGATCACCATCGCCGCTGTCGGCAAGGTCACGCCTGATGAAGCTAGAAAGATAGCACGACGGCACTCTGCCGAGGTCACGCTTGGAAAAGACCCTGCGGCGGAGAAGCAAGCCGCCTCAAAGGCGATGACGGTCTCCGAGCTCATCGAACTCTATGAACAAGAGGGCTGCTACGTCCAGCGCGGGACTCGTATGGGCGAGCCTATGAAGGATCGCACCAAGCAATATACGATCGCCCGTCTTCGACATCATGTTTTGCCTCTGTTGGGGAGGCTGCGAGTTGAAGGAATTGGGTCTGCCGAAATCGAAAGGATGGTCAGGGATATCGAAAAGGGCAATACCGCGAAGGACGAAAAGGTCGGGCCTCGTAAAAGGATCATTGTCCGTGGCGGCGAAGGGGCTGCCAGGAAGGTCGTTCGTGACTTCTCGGCGGTCCTCTCCTTTGCAGTTCGCAGGGGGATGATTGCCAGGAATTCATGCGCTACAGCTGGGGTTCGAAAGACTGATAATCAGAGGGACCGCTTCCTCAAAATTGAAGAGATCACCCGACTAGGTGCCGCGTTCCGGGACTTAGAAGCAGAGGGCACAAATCCGAAGGCAATCAACATTGCACGACTCTGGGTTCTTACGGGGTGCCGCCGTGATGAAATTGCCGGGCTGAAATGGTCGGAAGTTGATTTCGATGAGGGACTGTTCCGATTTTCGAACTCGAAGACTGGCAAGAACATCCGGCCGTTGGGATCGGCGGCACGGACGATCCTTTTGGATATCGCTGTAGACGATACGAGCCCGTATGTTTTTCCCGCTGAGTCTGGCAATGGCCATTACCAGGGCACCAAGGGAGTCTGGCCGAAGGTTCTCGCCAAAGCCGAACTGATCGGCGTTACACCACACACGCTTCGCCATAGCATCGGCTCGGCTGCGGCTTCAAAGGGCGAAGCTCTTCCCATGATCGGAGCGATACTCGGCCATCGAAATGTTCGATCAACGGCCATCTATGCGCACGTGCAACATGACCCCTCAAGGCTTGCGACAGACAGGGTCGTCGCCGACATCAATGCTGCTCTTACAGGTAGCGTCAAAGCCAAGGCTTCTGGGGGCACGTTAGGAGCAATTTCACAGATGGCAGATATAGAAACGGACTTGTAAGATGAGGCCGTGCATTCATGACGATTTGGAAAAACGAGAACTCCTGGCCTCGGGACTTTGGGGATTTCATTTTCCTGACAAAGGGAGTGCGCCTGGTCGGCCGAGCAGCCTTCCCTGGCGAATGGCACGATTCAGACCCTCTTCAAGTGCCGCAACCAGATTTTCGAGGTAAGGCGTCAGAGCCAACGCAGCTTAGACACTCATTCATCCGTAAATTGCTCATGGATGATGACACGGAATGGAAGGTGCCTTTTCAGTTTCAGATCCGCCCTCCCGGAGTCAAGCTTCCGGTAGAACAATGGCGAGTGCGCGGCGAGCAGCTTCTGCGTGAACACAAGGCAAGAACTGACGCAGCACGCGCGCGATGCAGGCAGGCAGAACAGATGCTGCTGGATTGGCTCGTCGCAGGCGAAGTGAGGGCAGCGCTTCGGCCACATGAAGGGGGTTCGCTGCAGCCGATTCCGAACACTCACTGGAATTCGGAGAATGTCGGCAGCCGATTCGCTACAGGCAAGCTTGATGCCGAAAATCCGTTCAAGCCGACAAGCGATATTCGAGATGAGTCGGCCGCTTGGATATTCATCAATGTTGCAGATCTCGCCCGCCAGTTGCCTTCAAACCCCGCTTTGGCGAGTGTTCCCGAAACGGAGCTGCGGCGCTCGACAATATTGCGCTTCGCAATCGATTTCAGCGAAGCGCATTTTGACTTTTTCTTTGAGAAAGGCCGGACGCAAAAGGAAATCTCGCGCAAGGCGCAGGATGTCTGGTTTGACCGCCACAATTCCAAACTTCCCACGACCGTAGCCGACGCGATCGCTGTTGTCGTCCGCGAGCTGGAACACGGAAAAGGAAAGTGGTCTCGCGTGCACAGCGAGCGCGAATCGCGGAAATCGAACTAGGCTGCCATCGGGCTGAACGGGAGGTTGCGATCCCGGCTGCGATAAGCCGCCTCTAGAGCTAGACTAGCCAGCCCTCGCGTCTGCTCGATCGGCATGAAGGCTTCAGCTTCGAAGCTTTGGTCGACCCCTCCCTCACCACCGCTGGGCGTTCTTCGGCACATTTCAAATCTATGGCCCGTCGCTCCAGGCTCCAGGGCTTCTCGCGCCCGGACCACGGCGGCTGTGATCCGTGCTCACGTGAGCGAGCACCTTCATTTTATTCAATGAATACAATTAATTGATGGCATTCCGGAGCCTTTTCGGATGCTCCGGTACCATCATGCGTCATGCTCGATAGCTGAGACGACCACGTCGAATTTCGGCATGTATCTCTCACCAGCCGGGGTTGTCCGGCGCAATTCGGGAGTAGCAGCATGACTTACGTACTATCCTCTTCGACCGCGTTCAGAACGCCCGCAGCCGCCGACTACTGCGGCCTGTCGGCTTCCACTTTCGAAAAGCTCAGGGTCTTCGGCGGAGGCCCGGCCTACATCAAGCTCGGCCGCCGTGTGGTGTACCACCGCGCCGATTTGGACGCCTGGCTCGACGGCAAGCGCCGCCAGTCCACCTCGGTTTGTACCTAATTCATCTTGAAAGGAGAAAAGCAGATGAAGACTTCGTTCAAAAACGTGCCGTCCATCATCCATATCGCCAACGTTGTCGTTGGTGGGCCTAGTGGGTCGATGTCCCGGATCTCCACGGATGCGGTTCCGCACATCATAGAAGAACTCAGCCTCTGGAAGCGCATCAACGTATGGAAGAAGACGGATTGGGTGGAAATGACTGTCAAAGGGGCAGCTCTCTGCTCTGCCTATTTTGGCAACATGGCCGAGAATGGACAGACCGCCGAATCGTTCACCCCATTCGAAGGGGGGCTATCTGACATGCATGGCAAAAACCTCGTCTGGCTCTTGCATAAAGTCGGAAAGCTCAGCGAGGCAACTAAAAGGGCGGAGCGGGACCTGACACTTGTACAGATTGTCCCGGGCCTTGGGCTCCGAGGGGTCAGGGTGTCGTTCGAGCCGCTCCCCGCAGAGTTGGTTGCGGCGAACGACAACAATGACCACCGCACTCTGCACTAACGAAAAAACCACGACCTAAGCCGTGGCTTTTCGAGAGGCGGCGGGATGCCGCTCTGATCTAGACACTCAGAAAATAGCATCCCGCTGCCGACATCGCAAACAGAAAGGACCAAGCGATGCCTGACGGCGATTTCTTCTCCAGGGTTGCGGACGCTGCCCGCCACAACAGTACGGTAGTTCTCAACCGCCTTCTGCCAGCGGGCACCCTGAAAGGTCGAGAGTATGTCGCTCTCAATCCGAACCGGAGCGACAGCAAACCGGGCTCATTCAAGATCAACATCGACACGGGAAGGTGGGCGGATTTCGCAACCAACGATCACGGCGGCGATCTGATCAGCCTCACCGCATACCTCTACCGGATGCGCCAGCTTGAAGCTGCCGAGCGTTTGGCTGACATGCTGGGGGTGCGGAAATGAAAAGGCCGCTTCCGAATAGCATGTTCGCTCCATTGACAGAGGCCGAACGGCTCCATCAAGGGACCGGGGCGAAGGCTGCCAAGCCCACACTCAAGCCGATCGTGCCGGCTCCACCGGCGGCCATCAATACGCCATTCCCGCGCCATCGCGAATACGGCCGACCCAGCGTCGTTTACACATATCGTAACGGCGACGGACAGGTCTGTTTTCATGCTCTGCGTTTTGAGCGCCTGGATGCCGATGGTACGAAAGTCAAAGTCGTTCTCCCTCTGACTTGGTGCGAGGACGACAAGGGGCGCGCGACTTGGCGGTTTAAGGGACCGGGCAATAATCGCCCGCTTTTTAACTCAAATCAGATTGCTCAGTTGCCCGCCCGGACGGTGATTGTCTGCGAAGGCGAGAAGGCTGCCGCAGCTGCGACGGCTCTTTTCCCAGATTGGGTCGCTACTACCACCTTGGGTGGCAGCAAGAGCGCCCACAACAGCGATTTCAGCCTGCTGGCCGGAAGAAGGGTCGTGATTTCTCCGGATTTCGACGAACCTGGGCTCGCCTATGGCCAGGATATCGCTCGCCTCGCGCTTGCGGCGGGTGCTTCGGAAGTCTTGCACCTGTCAGCAACGCTGTTGAGCTCTCGGGAGGGGAACACTGAAGGCGGGACAGCAGGACCGCCTCCAAAATCGGGGTGGGACCTGGCGGATGCGATTGAAGAAGGATGGACAGCAGAGATGGCCCAGAAAATGATTTCTACACAATCGGCGTTGCCGGTGTTCCCGGTTGCGGCGAACGACAATGCGGGGGAAGGCGATCAACGTCGCGGCCCTCCGCAGGAATTCGTGGTTGGACCCGAGTGGACTTTCCGCCGGGTGAACGCTGATGGAGAGGTCCAGATGGTTCCCTTCTGTTCACCTCTCCGTGTGCGGGGGTGGGCACGCGACGAACACGGTCAGCAATGGAGTCTTCTGGTCGCATTGGTGGATCGTGACGGCATCGAGCATGAGTGCTTCGTGTCGAACAGCCAGCTGGGGGATGATGGCGCTACCGTACGCAAGATGCTCATGGAGCGGGGTTTGCGGCTAACCACACTGAAGAGCAGCCGCACCCACCTGAATCACTATCTGATGAGCGCCGATCCGGCCGAGCGCTATCGTACGGTAGCATCGCTCGGGTGGTTCAACGACGTGTTCGTCCTTCCCGACGAGGTCATCGGCCCCACGTCTGAAACGGTCCTCTATCGTCCAGCCGGCATGAACAAGTCCTTCTTTGGTGCCAACGGTACAATCAAAGACTGGAAGGAACTTGCGCGCTTCGCCGAGGGCAATAGCCGTCTGATTCTGGCATTGAGCGTGGCATTCGCCGGACCACTGCTCAGGCATACCGGCGACGAGACCGGCGGGTTCCATTTCAGGGGTAAGTCTTCCACTGGTAAATCCACGACGATGGTGCTCGCATCGACAGTTTGGGGCGGGCCTCACGGCAATTACGTGGTTCAGTGGCGGGCCACAGACAACGGGCTGGAAGGAATCGCAAGCGGACATTCCGACATGCTGCTCTGCCTGGACGAGTTAAGCCAGGCGTCGGGGCGCACACTCGGCGAAACCATGTACATGCTCGGAAACGGCATGGGCAAAGTGCGCGCCGACCAGTCGGGAAGCGCAAGGCCGACAAAAAGCTGGCGGCTGATGTTCCTCAGCACCGGCGAAGAGAGCTTCGAAGACAAGATGCGGGAGGCCGGGCCAAACCAGCGGATCAAAGCGGGTCAGGAGGTACGGGTTATCGACATTCTTGCGGACGCGGGGAAAGGGCTTGGGATTTTCGATACGCTCAATGGCCGGGTAGACGGAAGCGACCTATCTCGACACATCAAAGACTTGGCTTCAAAAAGCTACGGCGTCGCCGGATCAGAATTTCTAAAAGCCATCATTGACGACATCGATGACGCTCGCGGCTACGTACAGGGCATCCAGAAAATGTTCGTTGAGAGGGCCCTGCCAGCGGGCGCTGACGGCCAGGTTGCTCGCGTGGCACAACGCTTTGGCCTTGTAGCGGGGGCTGGCGAGCTGGCAATTCGCCATGGCATTCTGCCGCTCACAATGAGCTCGGCGATCTGGAGCTGCGAAGTCTGTTTCGAGGAATGGCTAAGGGCGCGTGGCAGCGTCGGCGCATCTGAGGATCGCCGGTCCGTGGAATCCGTTCTCGGGTTCATCACACGACACGGAGCTACCAGGTTCGACTGGTGGGACGAGGGCGAACAGGGCGCCTCGTCTGAGAGTGCCCGCGACCGGCTTGGTTGGAAAAAGCGAGAAGGGGGCCAGTGGTCATATTACCTGACCCCAGACGGTTTCAAGGAAGCCTGCACCGGCTTCGATGGCTCGATGGTGGCGAAGGTACTCGCGGCCAAGGAAATCCTGAAACTGGCGGGGGACGGAAAGTCGTCCAAGGCGGTCAAAGTGCCGGGGCATCCCAAGATGCGGCTCTACCACTTGGTCCCGCCCTCCGAAAACGAGGATGATGGCTGACGGTTAGTGTGTTCCGCGTGTTCCGGATGTTCCCGGAACACGCGGAACACCTCGAACACCTGGAACATCGGATCGGCGTGCCACACTTCTCTATCAGCCATCACAGAAAGTTGGTTGCCACCCGGTGCGGAAAGCTGGCTGCGCCTGAAGCCATCGAGAAGATCCGCAGTCCTGCGGGAGGAGAGTTCCGCTCAGTCCCTTCGCTTCAGCGAGGCGCTGCCGGGGTCATACACATACTCGGTGATCGTCCCGTCCTTGATCTTTTCGACCGCCTCATCGACGACAAAGAGCGGCACCAAAAACCATTCGCGCGGCACAACTGGCCGACCGAAGCGATCCATGATCTCGATCTCTAGGCGAGCCGGATCAAAGACGCGGTGAATCAGGTTCTCCAGTCGGACGCGGCTAATGTTGAACAGGCGATAGGTCGCCACGACCTCAACATCAGCCATAAGAAAGGTAGGTTGGAGGCGCGCGCCAGCGACGCGCTGCTCAACATCGAGATTGGTGACGCCGATCTTGTGCACCAAGTCGCGATTGGCGCTGACCATTGGATGGTCCGATGTGCTCCTGAGCACATAGATGGTACCGCTTGCCTCATCATCGTCGGCTTGTTCTCCGGAAAACAGAGGTCCGGCGGCCGGGTCGGTGATCCGGCGACCAGCCTCATCCTTGTTGAGCGCGCGTTGCAATGAGCGCATCAAGAGATTGCTTTCGGTGCCGTTGTCGAAGATCACACGCAGCCGAGCATCAGTGCGTCCCTGGGCATTGGCGAAAGTTTCGCCCGCTTCAGCGACATAGGCCTTCTGACCGCCGACGATGAACCAGGCGCCGGGACGGATTTCCGCCTTGAGCTCGAAGGGACGCGTCTGGCGCTCGCCGCTGTCGAGTTCGCGCTGCACCTTTTCGAAGAGCGGCTTGAACTTCTCGAAATCGTCGCATCGGTCGCGGTTTGCGATGTCCTCGGCAGCGCGCTTTTCCTCAGCCGATCTGACATGCCGCAGCTCGGTGATATCAGGCGAAGCGTCGGTCTCGACGCCGAGTTCAGCCAGAAGTGCATCATCATCAAGATCGTCGGGAACGGCGGCGTGGATATGCCCGTCACCGGCTAACAAGCCCTGATGGTCGAGCGGGAGGAGCAAGGTCCTGCATTCTTCAAGTTCTCTCAACCGATCGAGCCGCACAGCATAAAGCCGCTCGAAGATGTCGCGGTTTTCACCATGTTGAGGTGACCGGCCATGCTCTTCCGCAAAGCGTAGTATCTCCTCAAAGCCGGCAATGATGCGCTCTTCGCGGGGCGTATGACCTCCCTGCCGCTTCTCTTCGCTCTCGACTCCGAGCTCCGCTAGAAGGGCATCATCCTCATCGGTGAACCTAGCCACGGGCGGCCTCTGCTTTCATGCGGGCGAGGAACGCCACACCTTCGGCCATACGCTTTTCCCACGGATCGGCAGCGATGATATCGGGAAGCCGGCCGCGCTCCTGCTTAAATTTCAGGGCGCGCTTGGCGAGCTCCCTCGCCTCGTCCAGCGTGAGGCTGATCTTCCTGGCGTTGATAATCGCCTGAACCTGTTTCAAGCTCTCTTCGCTCATCGTTTTGGCGAGGATGGCGCGAGCCTCTCCGAACGGATTGATGCTGTCGATCAGGTCGATATCGAGCTCGCGCACATCCATGGCGTATTTTCGGACACCCTGAACGAACGCGGTATTCGGCCCCGGCTCACTATCGGAGGCCAAGGCCACTTCCTTGGCCTTCTGCGTCAGGTTGAGTGCGGCAACGGCGTGCTGTCGTACGGCCTCCTGATCGGTCTCATCAAGCTCCGGATAGCGATCTTTGATGATCTTGCCCATCCGCACTTGGGTCAGCTCTTCGGGCACCATCTCTTCATCGAACAGGCCCTTGCCAACGGTGTTGCGATCCTGAACGAAGGCAGCGATAACCTCGTTCAAGTCTTGCTGGCAGATGCGGGCTGCCTCCTTGCTCTTAGGCTCAACGAGACCCTTGATCTCGACCAGAAATCGACCGCTTTCCTCGTTGAATCCGACGTTGCACCGGTCGGGTTTGTAGCCCTCTTCTCCATAGTCAAAGCCCGGTGTCGGGCCGCTGCCTGGGTTTTTCGGCTTGAACTCAAAGCGTGGTGCCAGCACCTGCTCCATAAGCAGGCTGGCGGCGATCGCCTTGAGCGTATCGTTTACGGCCTCGTTGACGGCTTCGTCAGAGGCGTCGGGCTGGGCGATCAGGTTGCTGAACCGCGCACGCTCCTTGCCCGGCGCATCACGCGTCGCGCGGCCGATGATCTGCACGATCTCGGTCAGGCTCGATCGATAACCAACCGTGAGGGCATGTTCGCACCAGATCCAATCAAATCCTTCCTTAGCCATGCCGAGCGCGATGATGATGTCCACATGATCGCGATTGTTCTTCTGCACGGGGTCTTTGAGAGCGGCCGAAACTCGATCGCGTTTGGCTGGATCATCGTCCACCAGGTCGGCGATACGTAGAATTCGGCCATCGGACCGCTTTACCAGCTGGAATCCAGTGACAGTGTCAGCACCCTGCCACTCGCCCAGTTCCTCGATGATGTGTTCGACCTCCTTGATCTTGTCTTTCGTGCTCTCGCGCGAATTGACGTTCGGGATATGCACGATCGTCTTTTCAGTTGGGTCAAGCACCTTCAGGATGTCGTCGGCATAGGCATCCGAATAGAAGAAGTAGCCTATGTCGAGCTGCTTCAGGTATTCATAGCCATTCAGCTGCTCGTAATATGTGTAGGTGACGGCATCGAACTTAGCCTCGTCCTCCGGCGCGAGCACGGCGTCCGAATCGCCTCGAAAATAGGACCCGGTCATGGCCACGACATGCGCACGGTCGCGAGCCATGAACTGGCTGAGATGCTGGCCGAGCTTGTTGTCGGGATTGGCGGAGACGTGGTGGAACTCATCGATCGCAATCAGGCGATCATCGAACGCATCTACCCCGAACTTTTCCACGGCGAAGCGGAGGGTGGCGTGCGTGCATACCAGCACCTTGTCGCTGCCCT
This sequence comes from Mesorhizobium sp. YR577, assembly GCF_900116595.1. Classification (NCBI taxonomy): domain Bacteria; kingdom Pseudomonadati; phylum Pseudomonadota; class Alphaproteobacteria; order Hyphomicrobiales; family Phyllobacteriaceae; genus Mesorhizobium; species Mesorhizobium sp. YR577. Next base: position 160,215 of record NZ_FPBI01000012.1, read on the forward strand.
CTAGGAAGGCGGCGACGGAATTGACCTTGCCGCCATTGTCTGAACCTGGGGCATTGCACAGGTTCCATCTCGGCTCTACGTGCCAATCGGCCCAGAAGCCGAATTTGGTCAGGGGCTCGTCGGCGAAGCTCGAACCGATCGACTTTTCCGGCACGACGATGATGGCCTGTTTCAGCCCCTGGTTCGCGAGCTTGTCGAGGGCGATGAACATGAGCGCGCGGCTCTTGCCCGACGCTGGTGGCGATTTGATCAGCAGGTATTGCTCCCCACGCTTCTCAAAGGCCTTTTCTTGCATGGGCCGCATCCCGAGCTCATTTGCCTTGGTCGAGCTGCCGTTGCGCGCGTAGGTCACGGATACCGATGGCACGGATTTTATCTGCTTCATGTGTAGGCCCCCGCCTTCAAATTGCCTTCGGTCCAAGCTTCTTCGACAAGATTCGTATCGGCCAGAAAGAACTCGCCGCCAAGAGAGGTACCGGTAGGTGATCTACAGAGAATCTGCTGCATGGCACGCTCGCCTGCTTTCGCATGATTTGAACTTGGATGTGGTTCAAACCCCGACTTTACCCCTGAGTAAAGCACCTCCCATCGGAAGGCGCATTTGGGCAAGGTGCGATTATGATCATCACAGCGTGTCTGTGGACTCCTTGAGAAACCCGCTTTCACTACGATCTTTCCGCTCGCGGGCTCGCCGAGGAAGGCATCCGTGTCGCCTTGAAGCTTCAGCACATAGAGATGTTTAGGCCCTTCGGACTCGCGCGTCACAAAAGCGTTCTGCGACACCGGACCAGCCTTACTCGGCGCAAGTATTTCTCTCGCGTTGCCCGGAGTTGAACCGATGATCGGGTTCTCGCCATAGACATCGACTTCCTGAAGATCAAGCTTCAGGATATTCAGTGCCTCTTGCCTGGAAAGTGGAACACCGCGTGCTCCAATATGCTGCCATGCCTCCCTCTCAGTAGCTTTTGGCGCGAAATCCCGAACATAAATTCGGGATTCTGAAGTGACGCGCCAGGCTCGGGTCGCTTTAACGGCATAGTTCCATTTGTCGGCTTGCTCCGGATCTCGCTGCTTGGCGTTCCACGCGGTTGGAGCCATGAACTGGTGGGCATGCGCCAACTGATGAGAGCATTGCTGCACGCCGATGACCTGATAGAGGTCGTTCTTCTCCGCTCGGCCAGCTCCGTAAACGACAACGAGCACGCCGGGTCTGCTACCTTCGATGAAACTCTGCCTGCGCCTTTCATCGGCGAAGCCCAAGAAGCCCCATTCTTCGGGGCCGAAGCCGTAAAAACTGGTCAGCCAAACATTAGGCGGATCGGAATAGATAGCCTCCATCGGGGACATGAGATCGCCGGGCGCATGCAATTCCTCGAACCGCTGCACGCTGCCGTATTCCCTGACAATCAATGCCGGCGCGGATGTCATCATCTTGTCGCCGGGAGCATCCCAGTCGTGCACTTCAAACATGTTACGATAGCTGCCGTAGTAGCTTTTCGCAATGTGGCTGATCGCCTGCGCGTCTCCACCTTGACTGTAATTGGAGCTCTTTGCCATCAAGCGGCCCTTTGGTCGAAGCGGCGAAGAAACAAGCGTGCAGTTACCAGCGTGATCTGAAGACGGAACATCGCGTCTTCCTCCTCGGACAAGCCAGGATGCCCTCCATGGGGGTGCAATCTATTCATCAACGCCTGAGTGTACTGCGTCTTCTGGCTGTCCCATTCATTGTAGTCGACGAGAAGGAACGGAGGGTTCGCTCCCCCTCCGAGAAAGTCACGCTTTGCCTTGCTATTGTCTGATCCCGCATAGCCGAGCTTGTCCGCTATCTCGTTCAGGTAGCTCTCGTAAAAGTTCCGCAACTCGCCGTTCGCGGAGGACCATTCTCCCCTGCTGAAAGCAGAGATCGCCCGCTTCAGATGTCCTTTGGCTACGTCAAATCCGTGGCGATCGAGCAGCATCTCGACTTCGCTTTCCGCTTCGCGGAAGTCGGCCCCCGGAACGCCCGAGGGAAGCATGCGCCTCAGCTCGACGGTTGTTTCAGTTCTTGCAGAACCCCATGGCCTCTGCGGCGGTGTTTCGGTGATGGTGTCGACGATTTCGAAGCCATCAAAACGAAGCCCGGCGACGAGCTTCTTCCAACTTTCGGAGCCTTTCACCTTAACTGGCGCTTTGATGGCTCTCTCAATAAGCGCCCGCGCAAGACTGACCCGCCCTGCGGCTGTCATGACTTCCGGATTTTCTTCGACGGCTATCTTCGAAAGTCCCGCGACACGCCCAGATTTGCTGCTCGTACCATATCGACCTGAAACGTCCCATTCCACCTCCAGAACTTCCATATCGTCGTGAGAGCTAAAGGCCGAAATGACTTCGGCGGCAGCGACCACTGTCATACGGTTGAACCCGGTCATGCCGCGCCTGCCTCGGGCCTTGCCTGGCCTCCGGCCGTCAGCTTCGTGTAGAGCTCGAAGAGCTTTTCCAGGCGTTCGGTGTCGTTCTTGAATCGGCGCCCGATATAGATGCGCTCCAGAACCTCGTCGTTGCGGTCATGGGCTGCACGCAGATCGGCGGGCATATTTTCGGGATCATAGAGATCGGCGATTGTCGCCGGAAAATGAGCCTCGCGCGCCAGTAGGATGTCCTGGGCGCAGCGCGTCAGATCGGCTTTGTTCTTCTGGGAGAGCGGGGGGACTGGGAATGTGTGCCAACCCATCTTGTTAGAATAGCTGTAGTCGCTCTTCATGCGCCCGCAGATTGTACCGATCCACGAAAGATGCAGCTTCGATGCGATGACGGCCAGGCACCAAATAGGTGCGTCATAGAGTGCGTAAGCGAGGTTGCTGACGACGCAATTGTTATCCAATAGGCCAACCGGTAGATACTCACGGCTTTCTGAACTCCGAATAGGAATAATGATGGTCTGACTTCTTCCGATGTTCATCTCGCAAAACTGATGCGGACGCGAAGCCATGGCTCTAGTGGCGGGACGAGTGCTTGCGAGACGCCACGCGCGGACGTTCTTTACCCGGTCACTTATACTCTTAACCGTGAGCGCCTGTTCTCGAACGTCATCGGTCAACCACAGGCATTTGCGCCGGCCGCCCCGAATGAACTCCGACGAGCCGTAAAAATTCCTTGTAAAATAGGCCAGTTCCGCTTCCGAAAGCTCGCTGAACTCGTGATGCTCCAGGATCAAGAAATTGCCTTCGTAGGGCTGATTGCCAAGGCTCATTCTTGGCAGGCCATTGCGAGGCCGAGCGGACCCTTCGACGATGATATCGCGGCTCGGAACGAGATAGGCGTTGATGTTGGTCGCCTCACGAACGGAAACTAACCCGCCCTTCTCCTCAGTATAGATCAGACGTCGCTGATCGGTCGAAACCCCAAAGCCTATGATGGCAACCGTCACACCTGCATTATGCGCTGCGAGGTTCCTCCACAGGAAGGAGGTGTGAGCGAAGAGTATTTTGTTCCCCCGCTGAAATACGAGCGGCCAAAGGAGCGGCACTTGTCCCCCTTGGCATATAGAGTTTGTAGAAACGAAGGCGGACTTTGAGACAGTCTCCTGCCCATACAGGGCGGCCTTGAAAAACCACCCCGCGACATAATCGAGCGACTTGTAAGTGTCGGTATAACCCTCAAACACACTGCGCAGATCATCTTTCTGCTCGTTTGTCTGGTTTTTCGTGCCCTTGTAGGGTGGGTTGCCGCAGATGAAAGTTTCCCCGCCCTCGTTCTCGAAGTCGATCTCGGCTTGGTCGAGCGGCGTGTGAAACAGATCATCGGCCTGGTGTATCACCGCCGTTCCGGTGGGCGGACAGATACTGAGCCAGTCCACCCGAAGCGCGTTGCCCGAATAAATCCAGTTCTGGGCATCGAGCGGCAGGAAATCGCGTAGCGCCTCCCTCTGGCCGCGATAGAGCACGTCACATTGATACTCGGCGATGATCAGCGCCAGGCGCGCGATCTCGGCCGGAAAGTCCCGCAGCTCGATGCCGCGAAAATTGGTGAGAGGAATCTCGGTGCGCCGATCGGGCTCCCCACGCCGATCGTTGATGATGGCCTCGATCGCCCGCATTTCTTTGTAGGCGATGACCAGGAAGTTGCCCGAGCCGCAGGCCGGATCGAACACGCGGATGCGGGCCATGCGATTGCGCAGGTTGAGCAGCTTGCGGGTATTGTCGGCGGCTTCCTCCAGCTTCTCACGCAGATCGTCGAGGAAAAGCGGGTTCAAGACCTTAAGGATGTTGGGCACGCTGGTGTAGTGCATCCCAAGTGCACCGCGTTCCTCGTCGTCGGCGACGGCCTGGATCATCGAGCCGAAAATGTCGGGGTTAATCTTCTTCCAGTCGAGCCGGCCGATATGGATCAGATAGGAGCGTGCGATTCGGGTGAAGACCGGCACGGCGGCGTTGCCTGAAAACAGGCCGCCGTTCACATAAGGGAACCGATCTGCCCATCGAGGCAGTTTGGCTTGGGCTCGATCCGCGCTCTTTATGTTCATTGCGCGAAAAAGCGTGCTGATAACTTCGTGGGTGTTTGAGGAATCCCCCGCGCTCATCTGCTCGATCGTGCCTGTGAACAAGTCAGGCGCTTCGAAGATGTCGGTATCTTCGGAAAAGAAGCAAAATATGAGCCGGGCCATGAAGTGATTCATGTCGCCGCGACGCTCGGCCGTGCTCCAATCGGGATTGTCCTTGAGAAGCTGGATATAGAGGCGGTTGAGACGACCTGTCGCCTTGATGTCGAAAGAGCTGTCGCGGAGCTGCTTGACCGTGGTGATGCCGGCGAGGGGCAGGAACACGCCGAAATGATCGGGAAATTCGGGATAAGCACAGGCGATGGTATCGCCACCGATCAGATCTTCGGCCTCGAACATGTCTCCATCGGTCGCGAGGATGAACTTCGCCTTGGCGCGCGCGGTTACGGGGCTTGCCTTCAGCGCGGCCAGGGTTCGGGCGACATCACCGCGCGGGGAGACGGCAATGTGAATGTTGTTGGTTTGCAGCACGCCGCCAAGATCGGATTTGTTGGATGCGCCGCTGCGCAGCTTTCTGAGCGTGGTTTCCTTGTTTCCAAATGCCTCCAGGAAGGCATAGGGGAATTCGCCGGGATCAAAGGGTATACTCGCGAGCGCCGAAATGGCCTCTTCAATCTCTACGGGATTCATTTTCCTGCCCCTTGCCCACGCAATGCCCTAACGCGCCGAGCTAGACCGGCGCTGATTCGTGGGAAGCGTTGATCCGCGAAACTAGACTACCGCGCAAAATGCTCAAAGTCGGCGGGTGTCGAGTCGGATGATGGCGGTTATCCCGAGAAAACAAACAGCCTGGTCAAAATGATCGCTTGTTGCCATTGATTCAAAGGCAATGTCCTTTCATCTGGAATGATGTTGGTATTCATCGACGAGTCGGGAGACCCCGGCTTCAAGGTTGCGAGAGGATCGTCAGCGGCGTTCGTCGTGGCAATGGTTGCTTTCGCGGATAAGCAAGTGGCAATCGACGCTCAGGCTGCGATCAAAGCGACAGCGACTGCCCACCGGGTGTTTCCGGAGTTCAAGTTCAGCAAAAGCCGACCTGAGATAAGAGACCTATTCTTCAAGACCGTCGCACCATTCGAGTTTTGCGTCAGGGCAGTCGTTGTAGAGAAGGAACGAATACACAGCGGATACCTGCGGTCGAGCAAGGAGGCGTTCTATAGCTTCTTTGTTAAGTCGATGCTGAAATTCGACAACGGCCTTCTCAAGGACGCAAAAGTCGTCATCGATGGCTCCGGGGAACGAATCTTCAAGCAGGAGCTCTCGGCCTACTTGCGACGGCATACGGAGAAGGGCGCTATCAAATCCGTCCGATTTTCGGATTCGCAAAGCGATGAGCTGGTTCAACTTGCCGATATGTGTACCGGCGCGATTGCGCGTCCTTATCGGGATAATCGTAAGGACACCGATCGGTGGCGACGAATGATCGAGGCTAAGATTGAAGATGTCTGGGAGTTCAAGTAGGGGTGCGCTCTGCTCGCCTATCCTGACGATCGCCAGGCACGCACACCATCCGGTGACAGTTCGGCTGAGCAGAGCGGCTTTTCAGCGCTAATGTGGTCGTTCACGCATTAATGTCAAGTTAAGAATCGCAGCTGCGGACTCGTTTAGCGTGATTTGTCAAGATCGGCCTCTACATCTTGATACCGATCCAATGGCCAGACACAAAACACTCCGTCTGCCATCTTTGATTGATGAAGCCGACCGCCACACCGAGCGAAGAATCCTATCCTGTTTTTGCGTGTTCCAAATGTTCCAGGTGTTCCAAGCGCAGCGAGTATGAATACGGCGCGTTCTCAGTCGGGAAAACGGAGCGCATTGGGCCGGGGTCTTACGTATAAAGCTGGTCCCAGTCCTCGCCGAGCACCCACCGCAGGGCCGACAGCTTGCCGTTCACCATCCCCCATTCGAAATCGGTCCATGGTCCAAGGTTGTCCAGACCGACCTCCTCCTCGACCTTGCGCGCGGACTCCAACGCACCCTTCCAGATGCTGTCGATAATGACCTCGTTGTTGCGCTTCGGAGGCTCGGCAGCCTCCCATTCTTTCCTGCCAACGATCCGAGTCTTCCCCTCTTCGATGGCGATTCGCGTATTCCAATGGCGGTTGTACCAGACCTGCCTGTCCAGCACATGCAGCGCCTCGATGATCTCCGACAGACGCCTTGGCTCCTCTGTCCAGTTGAATTCCGCGTCGGTGTCCTCTAGCCAGCCGGGATGCTCGGCTTTGATCAGATCGACGAGCGAGGTCCAGTAGGTGGACCGCTTTCCATCGAACAGGCCGGTGAGATCGGGGTGCGGCTTTCGCTGGTCGTCGCCGGGTTCGCTGAAGTCCCGCGTGTTGTGGGTGACGAAGGCGAAGCGCTCTTCCTTGTGACCCGCCTTGACCATCTGGGCGTAGGTCTCAACCAGGATCGCATCACCAACGCTGTTCTTGGAACGGTGATAGGGTGCGAGACCAGCCAGCGCGCGTTCGGTAACTCGCTCCTTGATGGCCTTCGTCGCGGGCTTCCGTAGGCCGGACGACAGGAGCTGTTCGATCCAGTCGATGGAGTCGTTGACAGCCTCCCCCTTCATGGCGATCCGCTGGTCTACCTCGTTCAGGGACCGTAGCGTTTCCATTTTGTATGCGTCCTCGCCGAAACGATCCACAGCGTCCCTGACGAGGCGGAAGTGACTCTGCAAACTGCGCCTTGCCTCGGCAGCCACTCTGTCCTTGTTGCGGGCGAACTCCTCCCTCACGATGTCCGGCACGACCAGGTCGATCGCGCGAGCATTGAAAAGCTCGCGCGCTGTCGTCAGGACGGACTGCGACCGCCAGTCCTTCGCGAGATCCAGCCACACGCTGGTATCGACGAGAATATGAAGCATCCGAATCCCTCCTTTCGGCAGGATTCGTAGCCGCCGACCGCAGGATTAGGAAGCTCCTGATCGGCGAGTGCATCATCCACCTCGTCGAGGACCGCCGCTAGGCGACGATCCTGCGATGTCGCCATGCGTCGATGGCGTACTCCGACAGAGGCTTTGTCGCCCGAAAGGATCGATCGAGCTCAACCAGGAGCAGACGGGGACCGCGAAGGGCTTGGATTTCGCCAAGGCTCGCGTAGCCCAGTTCGGGAGTTCCGTGGCCAAGGTCACAAAGTCCAAAAAGGGTATCCCCGTCAGGAGCCAGCTCCGTGAAAAGCCATGTTGCCGACGCGTCCGGGGTGAAGAATTTTACGACCGGGTAGTGATCTCGTTCGCGTTGGCGCGAGAGATCGGCATTTCGGCGGAGGGCGGTCCGAAGTTCGAAGGAGAGGAGCATCTTACTGCTCCCTCTTCGCGCGGATGACCAGGCGGTCTGACAGGGGCAGCGCGGTCAAAGTGATGTTGAAGCCATCGCCGTCCTGATGCGACCAAGCCGCGCCAACTCTCGTCCAGTAACCTCGATCGCCTTCGCCTTCCACGACGTAAACGCCGTGTGACGGCGGGGTCTTCGGTGCTGCGGTGTGTTCCTTCTTTGCCATTTTGGCCTCCAGTGCCAGCCGCCCCTTGCGGCCGTTTCGGAGACGGGGGACAGCGGAGCTAAGCCGGACTAGCTGGGTGACGACAGGAACGCTTGCGCTTGCCCATGGGCGGACCGGCTGACCGATGTAGAGGGAAGTCCAAAGGAACGGCGCGGAGGCGGCTGGAAATCGAAGGCTATAGGCAGGTTTGGAAGTGCGGGACGAATGCGCCACCCCTGTCCCATTGGGAGAAGGCGTGTAAGGCTCCTGTGGGAAGTTGGCTCAAAGGGCGAAACAGCTTCAGAAGGCGGCGATCAGGCAGGGCGACGCTGTGATTTGGACGCGGTGCTTATTGGCGGCTTCCAACGTGGCCTGTAGGCGGGCGCAGGCTCATCCGCTTCTGGAGAACCGTCGAGGGGCGGGCTTGGAACGAATCGCCGCTTTGCAATTTGCTGATGAACTTGCAGACTTGACCCATCTTCGAGACGCGGCGCTGTAGCGGGACTGGATACCTGGCTCTCCTCGTTCGACTTTCTCGAACGCTCCATCTGCTCCGTACGCAATCTATCGAAGATCGCCTGTGCTTTTGGCGACAAAACGTGATTCGTAACCTCGATCCCGCGCAGCAAGCAAGCGACCGCGACTGCGTCCTTGTAGGCCTGATCTCCGGTGATCTGAACAGATGTCCAGCCATGCCGCTTGGCAGCAGCGGCGGTCTCCAGCGCAGCTGACCAGGTGACGCGGCCCTTCATGGTGATTGCATCGCCCCGGTCGACAAGAGTGGTGCCGTCCGTGAGGTCGATCCAGAGCAGATTCCGCTTTCGATCGAAGCGGACTGCGGCAATCGCCGGGATGGTTTCCGCCTCAATCCACCCGCCCTTGTGCCACGCCTTTAGGATCGCGGCGCGGCGGTCGCTCTTCGATGAAGGCCGCTGGTCCGCCATTGCCGGGTTGATGCGGCGCTGGCCGCGGATCCGAGCCTCAAGCCGATCGAGTTCAAGGGTGGCTTCGATCTCCTGGGCCTTCGCCGCTTCCCACTCACGCCTTCGGCTTCGATGCCCGTGCAGCGCCGCCAATGCCTCCGGCTTCTCTCCGGTTCTCGCGAATGCCTCGAAATTCCATTTCGGCAACTGCGGCTCGGGTTCCGGTAGGTCGCGCTCGGAGTTGGGGCGCGCGTCCCCTTCGTACGGAATGCCGTTTTCTTGGCAGAAGGCAGTCAACCGTGCGGCGAACATCTCCCTGACCGCCCGCCCGGAACGCTCACGAAACAAGTCATTCCAGGTGCGGTCCTTTCGTTTCGAAAAGTCGTCCCCGTCGAGCGGCCTCAAGCTAGCCAACCCATGGATATTAATGTTCCTGCCGCTGTCGCTAGCGAGTGTGTCGTGGATGTCGATCTGGAACACCATGCCGCGCTCGACGAGGGGCGCATAGACATGGCGAATACAGGCTTCCCACAACGTCTCGGGAACCTGCCTCGGCATCGAGAAATCGACGATCCGCGCTTCCTGTGCGTCGATCCGCTTTTCGGCTGCCGCCGCACGCTGCCACAACTCTTCCGGATCGCGTGACCAGTCCGGAGCGCTCTCCGGCGCGAACATCATGGTGAGGACGTGCTCTTTCGCCTTTCTCCGGAAATCAAACGCGCGGCCTTCATGGTCCACGGTCTTGCCGCACGACTGATAAGCGGAGCGTTTCGCTGCAGAGTGACCGTCGCCGCGACTGACAACGCCAAGCTGGATACGAAAGAAATCAGCCATCGGCGCTACTCCGATGGTCGGAGGGGCCGACACAGAAATCTTTTTTCGAGCGACGTTGCGACAGCAATGTATAGGCGAGCCTCATCCTGTTTTGCCCTCTTCTCATCGCACAAAGATGAGCTCGCATTTGCGCCGGCGCAAATGCCGACAAACAATAGTCCCGGAGCATTCAAAATCCGGAGGGACGACATGGCCGACGATCTTGCTCAAAGACTCGAAGCAGCACGAACGCGGGAAAGAGCTGCGCGCGCACGAACCGCGCGACTACGTCGTTCGCTTGATCGCTCGAATCGGAAAACTCAGAGCCAAATAAAATTCACGCTTGGTGCGGCGATGGTTGCGCTCGCCGAATCCGGCAAAGGCGAGCAACTTGTGACCAATTTCCGGCGCTGGCTCGACCGCTACCTAGCCCGGGACATTGATCGCCGAATCCTGCGCGACACGCCATTCTCGGTGGAGACGAAGGAAGAAGCTCATGCAAGCTGAGAGATCAAGAACGAATGGCTGTGGAGCCGATCTTCCCGCGATCGCGCCCGCGCTGGAGATCCGGTCGAACAGACGTCACGGAAAGCGACGGCTAGACTGTCTGGATGTCGCCCAAAATCGGGCTGCCCGGTACGCACGGCGGCATCGTATCGCGCGGCCACTATGGCCGCTCATCGCGACCTTCATTCTTGTCGCCCTGCTCTTCGAGCGTAGCCAGGTGCCAGAAGGTGTCCGGCTCCCGAAAAAGTCGGACAAGCTCAGCGGCAATCGGGAAACCATCCAGGATGTCGCTCTCGGCGGATTATTGGTTGCTGACGAGGGCGGCGACGTGACTGGAGGCTGGCCGGAGCCCAAGAATCGGCCGCCTTCCGGGTTCCTTGCGAAGGACGTCGGGCAGGCCATTGCCTTTTTGATCCGCAATCGCGGTCGCCTGGACAATGAAGTCATACGGGCCAAATGGAAGATCGTTGACGAGTTCTCGCTCCCGCTGGCGATCTATCTCAGGGATATCGAGGCACGCGGGGAATGGGACAATCTCGAGATAGAGATTTCTGCGGCCTCGCCCGGCGCTCCGGAAGGCTCGGTCGGGGCCATTCCGAAATCGCCGCGTCATCGCAAAATTCGACGGCTTGCGACCGACTGGTCCGTGCTCGGCAAGGAACTACTTTCCGCTGATGTTGCGTCGGCTCCTCCCACCAATCCGCTATTCCAGCCAGGAGGGGACGACCCCGATGGGGACAACGCTTGGAGACCCTAGCCGCGTTTTTCATCCAATGATGCGGTTGCTCGCGTTCCAATTTGATCACGCGTCTGTGCCGGTCGGCGACCGGCACAAACGAAAGATGCAGCGTATAAGGCGCAGGCGGCGGCGCGTCCGCAATCTCGGACGATGTCGCGCCACCGCTGAAGCAAATTCGTGACCCCGAACTCGGTTAACACGGTAGCCGAAGGAGTGTCAGCACGCGCTGCGCGAAACGGGGCCGCCGGCCGCCGATGAGGGGACCTTTCGATTGCTCTGCTGTGCAGGAATTGGAAACCGCTTCTCGTAAAACGGCGATGGCGGGCCTAGAGCGGCAGGCACCAGGTTGCCTGCACTTGCCTACCGTTTCACGTTCCGTGGCTAAACGGTGGCTAAATGCTCTTGGAAAGCAAAACGACCACCCGAAGGTGGCCGCTTTAATTGCTTGATTTCCCTAGAGAAATTGGAGCGGGTGAAGCGATTCGAACGCTCGACCCCAACCTTGGCAAGGTTGTGCTCTACCCCTGAGCTACACCCGCTCGCGCGGTCTCTCGACCGCAAGCCGCGCCTATATGGCGGAAGAGACGGCCGAATGCAACAGGGAAAATTGCACGAAGATGCGTAATAATTGTGGCCTTCGGCGACACCCCGGATTTTGGCTGGCTCGTCGCGCGCAAATGTTTCGTCGCATTGCGCAGAACGGGGTTGTTTCCATGCGATCTTTGGCGATAACCGTTCCACCAGAGATAATGACAAGCCGGATGCCATCCATGCCGAAACATCCCGATGAGCTCTTTGCCTTTCTCGAAGGGCTTGGAATTGCGGTCGCAACGAAGGCGCATCCGCCGCTTTTCACCGTTGCCGATTCACAGTCGCTGCGCGGCGAAATCCCCGGCGGTCACACCAAGAACCTCTTTCTGAAGGACAAGAAGGATAACTTCTTCCTGGTCACCGTCGATGAGGACGCCGAGGTCGATCTCAAGCAGATCCACCATCTTATCGGCGCGTCCGGCAGGGTTTCTTTCGGCAAGCCTGAAGCACTGATGGAGCTTTTGGGCGTCGTGCCTGGTGCTGTAACCGTGTTTGGCCTGATCAACGACAGCGAAGGCCGCGTAAAAGTCATTCTGGACAGCACATTGATGGAAAATGCGGTCATCAATGCCCATCCGCTGACCAACGAAGCCACGACCTCGATTTCCCGCGATGACCTTGTCGCCTTCGTAAAAGCGACCGGCCACGAGCCGGTTATCTTGAAAGTCTCCGCATGATCGCCACATGGGTGACGGAAAACGGTTTTCCGTGTGCCCATTGCGCGCGTAGAATAAGCCGAACACGCACCGGAAAGCGGTGAAAGGGTAACAATGAGCAACCAGGACAATTCATTCGGCGGCCCCAGCGGCAATTACGCCACCAGCTTCAGCTACGGCGCACCCAAGCCGGCGGAGCCGCAAGGCGGCTCTCCCGCTATGGTGCTTGGCTCCGACGCCGGCGCGGAGCCTTTCGTGGTGAAGGACACGACGACAGCGAGCTTTGCCGCCGACGTCATACAAGAGTCGCGAAACCAGCCCGTGCTCGTGGATTTCTGGGCGCCCTGGTGCGGTCCTTGCAAGCAGCTGGCGCCGGCGCTCGAAAAGGCCGTGCAAGAGTCCAGAGGCCGGGTCAAGCTGGTCAAGATGAACATAGACGACCATCCGGCGATTGCAGGCCAGCTCGGCATCCAGTCGATCCCGGCGGTCATCGCGTTCAAGGATGGGCAGCCCGTCGACGGCTTCATGGGGGCAGTGCCCGAGAGCCAGATTCGCGATTTCATCCAGAAGGTCGCCGGCAAGGACGATGGCAAGGGACAGCTAGAGGAAGCCCTGGCCGCGGCCGCCGAGGCGCGTGCCGCTGCCGATTTGCAGACTGCGGCCGATATTTTCGATGCCGTGTTGCAGCAGTATCCCGATAATCTCGATGCACTGGCCGGCCTCGCGGACCTGCTGTTCGAGGCGGGTGATGTGGCCGGCGCGGAGGAAATTCTGGCCAAAGTGCCGGCTGACGCCAAGGACACGGCAGCACTTTCCGCAGTGAAAGCCAGGCTCACTCTGGCCAAGCAGGCTGCTTCGCTCGGCAATCCGGCGGAATTCGAGGCGCGCCTCGCAGCAAACCCCAAGGATTATCAGGCCCGGTTTGACCTTGCCATGATCCAGAACGGGCTCGGCCAGCGCCAGGAGGCCGCGGACAATCTGCTGGCGATCGTCAAGGCGGACAGGACGTGGAACGATGACGGCGCGCGCGCTCAGCTTCTGCAGTTTTTCGAGGCGTGGGGCATGACCGACGAGGTGACGCTGGCGACCAGGCGAAAACTGTCGTCACTCCTGTTTTCGTGATCGGATATGGAGAAAGGCGAGGGCCTACCCTTGCCCTTGCCGCCCTCCATTCCACATTGCTGATGAAAGTTCCGGGAAGCCGGTGATGATTCTCGGACTGGCCAGGTCACCCTGGCCGGCACGGAGGTGAAAATGCAGGCGGGAAATGCGCATTATCGGTCGGGCAAGGACGTGCCTGCGACGATACCTGTTTTCCCATTGACCGGCGCGCTTCTTCTGCCGGGCGGCCGCACCCCGCTCAACATCTTCGAGCCGCGCTACCTGCAGATGGTCGACGAGGCCGTCGGCGGAACGCGGCTGATCGGGATCATACAGCCGGCGCTCGATGGCTCTTTGCGTGAGGACGGCGAGCCGGAAATCTGTGAAGTCGGCTGCGTCGGGCGTATCACCTCGTTTGCCGAATCGGGCGATGGCCGCTACCTCATCTCCCTGCAGGGCGTCTGCCGTTTCCGGGTCGCCCATGAACTGGCGGTGAAAACGCCTTTTCGGCAATGCCGCATCATGCCCTTCATTGCCGACCTGTCGGATGACCCGACCGGAAGCGAGGTCAATCGGCTGGCTCTGCTGAAGGCATTCCGAGCCTATCTGGAAGCAAACGATCTCGAGGCTGATTGGGAAAATGTCAGCCGGGCCGAAAACGCCATGCTGGTGAATGCGCTGTCGATGATGGCGCCCTATGGCGCGGCGGAGAAGCAGGCGCTTCTCGAGGCGCCGGATCTGAAGACGCGGGCCGATACGCTGATCGCCATCACCGAGATGGTGCTTGCGCGCGAAAACGACGACTTCGGGTCAAGCCTGCAATAGCTGGACGCATGGGTCGGAGGGGAATCGATGAATCAGGAAAAACCCAGCCCGGCAATCGACGTCAAGCTTCTGGAGCTGCTGGCCTGTCCCCTGACAAAGGGCCCGCTGACATGGGATGCGGAGCGTCAGGAACTGGTGTCGCGGCTGGCCCGACTTGCCTATCCGGTTCGCGACGGCATTCCGGTCATGCTGCCTTCCGAAGCGCGAAGCGTTGAAATCGATAGCGAAACAAAACCGAAGGCGGGATTGGAAGACGATTAGAGCGACGTGCGTTCTGTGAAATCGGCTGCCGCGGCTTTTCATCGGCCTTACTGAAAATTTCGCCCCTTCGGCATGACGCTGCGTGCCTGCCGGGACAGGGTTTCGTAGTCGCGGTGTGGTATCGTGGTTTTGATATCCTGCGCTGACGGGTTCGCGCTTTGGGCTTTTTCACGCTGCTCCAGCCGCCTTATCATCGCTTCCTCGGAAAGTTCGCCCAGCCATAGCGACAGATCCTCGATGGTTTCGGCCACGATGTGGATGACGTTCGATACCGATTGCAGGCGGCCTTTCACCCTGACGAAACGCGCACCCATGACCACCGGCCGGAAGCGATCGAACACCTTTGGCCAGACGATGACATTGGCGATCGATTTCTCGTCTTCAAGCGTCATGAAGACGACACCCTTGCCCGAACCCGGCCTTTGACGAACAAGAACCAGGCCAGCAACGGAAATGCGCCGGCCATTGGGCGTTTCGGGCAGGAGCGCATTGGGCGTGATGCCGGCCTTGTCGAGCCTGCCGCGCAGGAAGGACAAGGGATGCGCTTTCAGGGAGAGACCAAGCGACCGGTAATCATGCAGGACATGCTCGCCGAGCGGCATCACCGGCAGTTTTGTCTCGGGTTCGTTGTCACGCAGGCGGATATCGGGTTGATCGAACAGCGGCAGGCTTTCTGCGGCACTCTTGCCGTTCAGCGCGCGCACGGCCCACAAGGCGGCACGCCGATCGAGGCCGATCGAGCGGAAGGCATCGGCTTGCGCCAGCCTTTCCATCGCGTCGACGCGTAACCCGGAGCGCAGCCATACATCGCGGACGGAGGCGTAGCCTGAACCACGGTTCTTCACGAGAATTTCCATGGCGTCTTTAGCGAGTCCCTTGATCTGCCGAAAGCCGAGGCGGACGGCGTGGCAGCTCTTGATCACGCCGCGCATTCCGGCATGACGTGCGGCGATCCGCTCAGGGTCGAAGGATGATTTCTCCAGCAAGCAATCCCAGTCGGAATGGTTGACGTCTATGGACCGCATCTCGACGCCATGATCCTGGGCATCGCGCACAAGCTGTGCCGGTCTGTAAAAACCCATCGGCTGCGAATTCAGGATCGCCGCGCAGAAAACGTCCGGATACCATGCCTTGAACCAGGACGAGGCATAGACCAGCAAGGCAAAGGAAGCGGCGTGGCTTTCGGGAAAACCATAATCGCCAAAACCTTCGATCTGTCGGAAACAGCGTTCGGCAAAGCCGCGGTCGTAGTCATTTTTGACCATGCCTTCGATCAGGCGATCCCGGTAGTTGCCGATTGTTCCGGTGCGTTTGAAAGTCGCCATGGCGCGCCGCAATTCGTCGGCCTCATCAGGAGCGAAACCACCCGCCACGATGGCGATCTTCATTGCCTGCTCTTGAAACAGCGGCACGCCAAGGGTCTTCTCTAAAATCGCCTTAAGTTCAGGCTTCTGATACTCGGGGTCTTCTTTCCCTTCCCTTCGTCGCAGATAGGGATGCACCATATCGCCCTGGATCGGACCCGGGCGCACGATGGCGACCTCGATGACAAGATCGTAGAATTTTCTAGGTTTGAGGCGTGGCAGCATGCTCATCTGCGCACGGCTTTCGATCTGGAAGACGCCGAGTGTGTCGGCACGGCAGATCATATCGTAGACACTTTTTTCTTCCGACGGAATCGTCGCCAGAGTCAGCCGTTCCGGCCAGTCATGCTTGTAGTTATCTTCCAGAAGGTCGAAGGCGCGCCTCAGGCAGGAAAGCATGCCAAGCGCCAGGATATCGACCTTGAGTATCTTGACGGCGTCGAGGTCGTCCTTGTCCCATTCGACCATCTTCCGTTCGTCCATGGCCGTCTTCATGATGGGCACGACCTCGTCCAATCGATCCCTGGTGATGACGAAGCCGCCGACATGCTGGGAGAGATGGCGCGGGAAGCCCATTATTTCGTTGGAACGGTCGATTACATGTTTCGTGGCTGAATCCGATTGGTCGAGGCCGCCCGCAGTCGCTTCCTTCTCGCCAAGCTCGGAAGAAGACCAGCCCCAGATCGATCCCGAAAGAGCGCCTCGGACATCGTCGGAAAGGCCCATGGCCTTGGCGGTTTCCCTGAGTGCAGAGCGGGCACGATAAGTGACGACGGAGGCAGCGAGCGCGGTGCGCTTCTCGCTGTACTTACTGTAGATATACTCCATGACGATATCGCGCTTTTCATGCTCGAAATCGACGTCGATATCCGGCGGTTCGCCGCGTTTTTCGGAAATGAAGCGCTCGAACAGGCTGTCGATGATCTCAGGGCCGACATCCGTGATTTTGAGGCAGTAGCATATGACAGAATTGGCCGCCGAGCCGCGCCCCTGACAGAGTATACCCTTTGAGCGCGCGTACTTCACAATGTCGTAAACCGTCAGAAAATAACGTGCATAGTTCAGCTTTTCGATAATCCCGATTTCATACCGGATAAGGCCTTTTACTTTTTCCGGGACACCTTTGGGATAGCGTTCATCGGCGCCCAACCATGCCAGTCTTTCCAGTTCGGCTTGCGAAGGCAGGCCGGATTCGGTGGGTTCGTCCGGGTAATTATATTCGAGATCCTGGAGGGAAAAGGAGAGCGTTTCTGCAAAACGCAGTGTCTGCGCCAATGCGTGCGGATACGCCTTGAAAAGCCGCGCCATTTCCATCGATGGCTTCAGATGGCGTTCGGCGTTGGCTGCTAGTTCGAGGCCTGACTCGGCGACGGGCCTGTTCAGCCGGATCGCGGTCAACACGTCCTGCAGGGGCCGCTGGTCGGCGGCGTGATAGAGGACATCGTTGGTCGCCATCAGAGGTATGGCGGCAGCCGTTGCCATGTTCGCCGCCTGCTCGAGACGGAAACGATCGTTGCCGCTGTAATCGGGGGCGGCGGCGAGCCAGAGGTTGCTGCCGAAACGATCCTTGAGGCGATGTAGAAAGGTCAGCGTCTCCTGCGTCGGCCCTGACAGGTCGGGCAGCACGGCGAGGGACATGCTGTCGCCCCATTCGAAAAGGTCGCCGGCATAGAGAAGCGGCGCGCCTTTCGGACTTTCCTCGCGCATATTGGCCTGCGTCAGCAGGCGGCACAGATGCCCCCATCCCTTGCGGTCCTGCGGATAGGCGAGCACGTCGGGCGTGCCGTCGGCAAAGACCAGCCGGCAACCGGGATGATAGGCAAGCGATAGGGGCTTACTCTCCTCCGAGAGCTTGATGTGTTTCGACTGGCTCCAGGCGCGCACCACGCCGGCCACGGTGTTGCGGTCGGCAAGGCCCATGCCGGCGTGGCCGAGAAAACAGGCGGCAACGACCAGGTCCTCCGGTCGCGAGGCGCCGCGCAGGAAGGAAAAATTCGATTGCACGCCGAATTCGACATAAAGCGGGGAAGCGGCGGGTGCGCGCGAAACGTCTTCCTTCATGCGAAAAATCCCTGCAAGAACCAGCGCGGGTTGCCTTGCGTGGCGCCGTAAAACCCCTGGCGGAAAAGCCAGTAGCGGCGGCCATCGGCGTCCTCGATGCGGAAATAATCGCGCGTCGCCTCATCCGCACCATCGCGCCACCATTCGGGTGCGATGCGCTCCGGGCCTTCCGCGCGTGCAACCTCATAAAGCGCGCGACGCCAGCGGAAGCGGGCAGGCGGCCCGTCGGGCACTTCGGCGGCCATGACCTCGACCGGTTCCGGTTGAGAAAAAAGGCGGATCGGGCGCTCCGGTCCAGGCGGCGGGGGAAGCGCGATCTCACGCCCTCTGTTCCTTGCATGGCCGGGGTCTTTTTCCGCCTCGGCAAAAGACAGGCAGGAAACCGCCCGCTCTGGAATATGGCTCTCGACAGGGACAGGCCTCAGCACCGTGTCGTCACCCAGGCGAGCGCTTACGCGGTCAGCGAAAATCGCCAGATCCTCGTCGCTGCCGGAAGCATCTCCGCTGAAATCGGCCTGATCCATCTCGAATGGTGCTGTCGCCAGAACGGAAAGGCGGACAAGGTCGAAGCCGTAGCCGGCATCGAGGACGTCTTCGAGAGCCGTTAGTCTTTCGTGAAACAGTTTTCCGATCAGGCCCGGTTCGCGCAATGGGCGTGACGTGCCGACGCCGATGCGGCTGACCGCGCCGTCGACCCGAAACAGAAGGAGCTGCAGGGCGCGCGCGCCTTCGCCATGGCGCTCGAGATCGGTCTTCAAGGATCGGGCAAGCAGGAGCACCAGATGCTCTATGTCTTCCATGAGCGAAACGGGCTCGGGCAGATGCCGTTCCACCGATAGCGGGGCTACGGGCAAGCGCGGCGAAATGGCTTCCTCAAGCTGTCCGAGCGCCTGGTCGAGGCGCAGGAGAAGCATTTTGCCGAAACGACGCGCCAAGGGCGCGCGTGGCGCCTGCAGGATTGCGCCCGTGGTGCGCAATCCAACGCTCTCCAGAGACGCGATCGTTTCGGGCGCGAGGCGCAATGCGGCGAGCGGCAAGGGCGCCATGGTCTTTTCCTCGTCACCCGGCGCGACGACCGAAGCCGTGCAAAATCGCGCCGCTGCCCAGGCTGCTCCGGGTGTCGAAGCCAGCCCGGCGCGGACGTCAAAACCCTGATGGAAAAAGCGCGACAGCATGTCGTCCAGCATGGATTTCTCGCCGCCGAAGAGATGGGCGCAGCCGGTGATGTCGAGAAACAGCCCGTCCTGCCCATCGAGCGCCACCAGCGGCGTATAGCGGTCGCACCAGTCGGCAAGGCTTTCGAGCAGCCTGCGGTCCGCCTGCGTGTCGGCCTCGACGATCTCTATGCCGGGATGCATGGCGCGAGCGTCGGCGATGCCCGTGCCGGGCTTCAGCCGCAGCCGTTCAGCTTGCTCGTCGAGGGCTGCGATGCGCTGGGTGTTGTTGTCGCGATGGCTGATGACGAGAGGCGGCCGCGCTGCCTGCGGGTTTGAACGCCAGGACCGCCCCAGGCGCTGGCGCAATATCCGCTCGGCGGGAAGATGCGGAAACCATAGCGCCAGGATTCGCTGAGCCGAGACCATTGGGCCGTCTTTCTTCGAATGAGCGTTCATCGGCGTTCCACTCCAGCGTGAACTGTCCGGGCAAGGCATTGCGGCTTTTGTCGATCCTGACCATGAAGCCAGGGGGGCCGATGGAATCGGGCAAAGGCCCGGCGATGGTCCAGCGCAGCGCGGCAGGGGCCGGCGAGACGATGAGGCGCATGGGGGCTGCCGTCGGCTCGGCTTGCGCTGCCTGGCGCAGCAGGAAAACCGGCCTGCCTGCGTCCTGGGCCCGGTAATGGAGGCGTCGCGTGGCAACGAGGTCGAGCTTCTGCGGATTGCCGCGGATTTCCAGGATCACGGCAGAAAGTGCCTTCAGGCTTGCCGCCTCCTCGGCGATCCACATGGCGTCGGCGAGTTTCGGTGCCTGCGCGATGATGAGATCCTCCGGCGCAATGCCGAAGCGGGCATGCAGACCCGGCGCATAGGGAAAGCCCGCCTCGCGGAAGATTTCATGCGTGCCGATCCACAGCACGGGCAGTTTCGGCTGCGCGGCATTCTTTAGGAGCAGCCCGGCTAGCGACAGGCCAAAGCCTGCTACCGCGCCGGCATCGCGGGTCAGTGTTCCATGGATTTCCGTCAGCGCCGCCTTCGGCAACCCGCCGCCCAGTGCGGTGTCGAAATCCTCCGCGCCCGTCAGCAAAAGGTCCTGCGCGACTGTGACCCCATGGCGGCGCAGCACCATGGTCTGCCCGGCCGGATCTGTCCCGGCAGGGGGCGCCAGCCGCTCGGGCAGCGTGCCCTCTATGCGGGCGATTTTCTGGCGCAGGGCAAAAACGATTTCCTGCGCCACGGCGGATGTCGCCATGACGGTCTGCTTTTCTGATGTGTTCCTGTTATGTTCTTATAGATTCCAGAGCGCGCCCGAAGAGTCAAGCGGAACGCTAGGAGAATTTATTCCTTTTGGGCGTTAGGCCAAAAACGACTGTCCCGGCTAATTTCCCGATAAGCGCGCAAAAGCCTCGAAAGCCGCGCTCCGAAAGGCTATATGCGGTCAAAAGGGAAAAGAATGGCTCGCATCTACAAGACCCGCTCCTGGCACGACCAGCTTTCACCATCGATGGAAGAAATGGAGTTCATGGCTCTCGAAGCCTATGCGCACCTGCCGGAGGAGTTTCGCAAGCTCACCGGCGAGGTCATCATCCAGATCGCGGAATTTCCGACCGACGAGATCATGGATGATCTGTCGCTCGAAACGCCGTTCGATCTGCTTGGCCTGTTCGAAGGCCGCGGCATTGCCGAGCGCTGGAACCCCCAGACCGGCGAGGGGCCGAACCGCGTCACGCTCTATCGCCGCGCCATCCTGGATTACTGGTCAGAGAACGAGGAGACGCTGGGCGACATCGTCACCCATGTCCTCATCCACGAGATCGGCCATCATTTCGGCCTCTCCGACGACGATATGGAGAAGCTCGAGGAAGCGGCCGACCATCCTCAAAGCTGATAGACACGCGATGAGCGCTTTCAAAACACCCGATCAATTGTACGAAAAACTGAAGGCTGCGTGGAGTTCTGAAAGCTCGGGAAGCTGGAGCCTTGATAACCCGGCCAAAGGGCAGTGCAGCGTTACCTCGCTTGTCGTGCAGGATGCGTTCGGAGGCGAAATCCTCAAAACCCGGACGAAAGGCGGCACGCATTTCTACAATATGATCGACGGCGTCAGATGGGATCTGACCGTCAGCCAGTTCGATTATCCAATACCTTTCGAAGACCTGCCATCCAACCGCGATGAGGCGATGGCAGATACTTCGCCTCGCCAGTATGAGGCCCTCAAGGCTAGATTGCAGATGTAGACGACTACCAGTCGCTCAGCTTGGTGACGCCTGCTTCGTATTCCTGGCCGTCGACGTCCTTCACCACGGCCTGGCCGCATTTCATCACCTTGGCCTCGGCGTCATAGCCATAGGTCGGCGAGCCGAACAGGTGCCAGCCCTTGTTCAGGGCAGCCGTGACCTTGTGGCAGAAGCTCGCATCGTCCGGCCCGGTCAGAAAGCGGTAGAGTTTCATGTCGTCATTCCCGTACTGCCCTGGCCATCTTCGGCATCAAGGCGTTCGATGATTTCTAGCCAATCATGGACGTTTTCGCCAGCAGCCTTTCAGCCTGTGCGCGATGAAGCAGCTCGACCATGCGCCCGTCGAGGCCGATCGCGCCCTTTCCGGCGTTTTCGGGGAGAGAAAAAGCGGCGATGATTTTCTCGGCTTCCTTGCGTGCGGCTTCCGACGGCGAGAAAGCCTTGTTGGCAGGCTCGATCTGCGCCGGATGGATCAGCGTCTTGCCGTCAAAACCCATGGCGGCGGCTTGCGTGCATTCTGCGGCAAAGGCTTCAAGATCGCGAAAATCATTGCTGACGCCATCGACGATGTCGAGGCCGCCGGCACGCGCGGCCAGCAGCATCTGCATCAGCCAGGGCATGAGATAGCGCCGGTCGGGCGTTGCCAGAACGCCGGTGGCGGCGACAAGATCGTTGGTGCCGGCGACCAGGCAGGACAGCCGCGAGGCGGCGTCGCGACCAAGCTCGGCGATGGCGCCGATGTTGAGCAGCGATTTCGGCGTCTCGATCATCGCCCAGAGACGCAGGCTGTCGGACGCGTCATTGTCGTCGAGCACGTCGCCGGCTTCCAGCACGTCGCGCGGCGTGTCGACCTTGGGCAGCAATATGCCGTCCGGCTCGCAGGCGGCGGCGGCCAGAAGATCGTCCTGGCCCCATTCGCTGGAAACCGCATTGATGCGGATGATCATTTCGCGAATGCCGGCCGGGCGGTTCTTGAAGATGATGCCGAGCTTTTCGCGGGCGGCGATCTTTTCCGCCGGCGCGACTGCGTCTTCCAGGTCGATGATCACCGCGTCGCAGGCAAGGGAGGCCAGTTTGGCCAGCGCCTTGTCGTTAGAGGCGGGGACATAGAGCACCGAACGGCGCAGATAGAGGCGGGTTTCTTGCGTCATGTGGTCTTCTTGCCCGCCAATGCTGGCTCTTGCAAGACGCAGGCTGGAAACCTTGATAAGCAGCGATACTCTATTCTTGCAGCAAGGACATGCACATGGCGCGATATGACGTCATCATCATCGGCGGGGCGATCGTCGGCAGTTCGATCGCCTATTATCTGCGCGAGGAGGGGTTTTCGGGCTCCATCGCGCTGATCGAGCGCGATCCGCAATTCACCTATTCCTCGACGACGCTGTCCTGCGCCTCGATCCGCCAGCAGTTCTCCATCCCCGAAAACATCCGCCTGTCGCAGTTCACGCTGGCGCTGTTCCGGCGGCTGGAGCAGGAGTTCGGCACCGGTTCTGATATCGGTTTCCGCGAGGGCGGCTATCTCATTCTCGCCGGCGAGAACGGCTTGCCGATCCTGCAGCAGAACCATGCCGCGCAGATGGCCGAAGGCGCGGATATTTTGCTGGAAGACGCCGCCGCCCTTGAGAAGCGCTTTTCCTGGATCTCGACCGAAGGCGTTTCGGCCGGGGCCTATGGGCGCTCGGGCGAGGGCTGGTTCGACGCCCATGCCATGCTGATGCTGTTTCGCAAGGCGTTGCGCGAAAAGAACATCGATTTCATCACCCACGCCGTCGCCGGCATCGAGCGCGAAGGTGACCGCGTCGTTGCGGTCACGCTGGAAAATGGCGACCGGCTGGAAGGCGGCACGATCTTCAACGCCGCCGGCCCCTCCGCCGGCAAGATTGCGGCCATGGCCGGGCTGGTCCTGCCGGTCGAGCCGCGCAAGCGCAGCGTCTTCATTTTCGAGGCGCGCGACAAGTTCGCCGACATGCCGCTGATGGTCGATCCAAGCGGCATCTACGTGCGGCCTGAGGGGAGCGTCTACATCACCGGCGGCGCAGAGAATGAAGAGGGCGAAGGCCCCGCCGACCCCAAGGATTTCGACCCGGACTGGTCGCTGTTCGAGGAGACGATCTGGCCGGTACTGGCGACCCGCGTGCCTGCCTTCGAAGCGATCAAGGCGACCCGCGCCTGGGCCGGCCACTACGACTACAACACGCTCGACCAGAATGCCGTCATCGGGCCGCATCCCGAAGTGCAGAATTTCATTTTCGCCAACGGCTTTTCGGGTCACGGCCTGCAGCAGGCGCCGGCGGTCGGCAAGGCGCTGGCCGAACTGCTGGTCCATGGCGCCTACAAGACCATCGACTGCTCGGCCTTCGGCTATGCGCGCATCACGGAAAATCGACCGTTCCGCGAACTCAACGTGATTTGAAGGCCTGCTTCGAATCAAGTTCTTTTATTCCCGGCTTCCTTTGTGTAAAGCAGGGCCGAAAACAATTTCCCGGAACCAGAAACGGGCAGAAGCCATGGAAAAGTTCACCAAGCTCACCGGCGTCGCCGCACCCTTGCCGATCGTCAACATCGACACCGATATGATCATCCCCAAGGATTACCTCAAGACGATCAAGCGCACGGGCCTGAGCGTCGGGCTTTTTGCAGAAATGCGCTTCAACGAGGACGGCTCGGAAAATCCGGATTTCGTGCTCAACAAGCCGGCCTATCGCAAAGCGCAGATCCTGGTTGCCGGCGACAATTTCGGCTGCGGCTCGTCGCGCGAACATGCGCCCTGGGCGCTGCTCGATTTCGGCATTCGCTGCGTCATCTCGACCAGCTTCGCCGACATCTTCTACAACAACTGCTTCAAGAACGGCATTCTGCCGATCACGGTCAGCCCTGAAGACCTCGACAAGCTGATGGACGACGCCTCGCGCGGCGCCAATGCGACGATCTCGGTCGACCTCGAAGCCAAGGAAATCCGCGGTCCCGATGGTGGCGTGGTCAAGTTCGACCTCGACGATTTCAAGCGTCATTGCCTGCTCAACGGCCTCGACGATATCGGCCTGACCATGGAAAAGGCCTCTGCCATCTCGAGCTTCGAGAAGAAGAACGCCGAGAGCCGGCCCTGGGCTTGATGCCCCTCAATTTCAGATGATGAGCTTTGCTGTCCGCCCCGAAAGATTTCCTTCGGGGCTGACAGCGTCTGCCGGCCTGTGGCATGGTCGGAGGCCTCGCCGCTGGAAAGCCTGATTTTCCGGCATTCCGAAACGCCCTGATTCGGAGCTTGTCATGCGCTGGGCTATTTCTCTTCTCGCCGCCGGCCTGACTTTTGCCGCGACCGCTTTTGCCGTCGCGCAGGAAGATCAGCCGAGCTCGATCCCCTTTGCGGGCGGAACGCTGAGCATCAAGGAAACGGCCGATCTCGACAAGATCCTTGCCTTCGACGGCAAGGAATTGGCCCGCAACTATGTCGTCTATTACGACCGCACGGTCGATCTCGATGGCACGAAAGTAGCCCTTTTCGCGGTCGGCGACGGCGGCAATGCCTGTGGCCCGGCAACCGTGATCGTCTGGAAGCCGGAAGGTGGCGAACTCAAGACCGAGACGGTGGGCGAGGATTGCGGCGCGCCGCCTGCGGCTGCAACCGAAGACGGCCTCTATTTCGTGCCTTATCTGCGCCCGGGCTCCACTGCCGATGTGCAAAGCTGGTCGCCGGAAGAGGGCCTGCGCGTCGTCGGCGAGATGCGTTTCACGCCGCAGCCCGATACGAAATGGGCCGATATCGACCCGGCCAAGATCACCCACCCCTACGATCTCTTCGCCAATGGCGATTTCTACGATGCCGCCAAGAAGGTTCTCGGCGACAAGCTCGAAGACGTCGCCCTGGCGCTTTCGGTTTCGGGCGGCCCCGACAAGACGGCTTCCGGCGTTCTCTATGGCAGCGGCTGTATTCCCCATGCGTGCGGTGGTGGCGACGGGTTCTTTGCTTTCGACCAGAAAACAAAGGCTGTCTATTTCGCGCAGCAGGGCGACGGCGCCGAGCCTGATGCATGGCCGGCACTCGATACCTGGCCTGCTGAAATTCGCGAAGCGATGAAGAAATCGATCCAGCAATAGCTGTTCTGAATTTTCCGGAGACCTTTTATGCGCAAACTGATTTCCACCGGCTCGCCTTTCGAAAAGACCGCCGGCTATTCGCGGGCGGTGGTGCAGGGCGACTGGTGTTTTGTCTCGGGCACGACCGGCTACGACTACGCCACCATGACCATGCCGGACAGCGTCGAGGACCAGACCCGCAATTGCCTGAAAACCATAACTAAGGCGCTGGAGGACGGCGGCTTCTCGCTCGCCGATGTCGTGCGGGCGCATTACTACATCACCGATCCGGCTTTCGCCGACATCGTCTTCCCGATCCTTGGCGAAGCTTTCGGCGAGATCAGGCCGGCAGCGACAATGATTGCCTGCCAGCTCAACAAGCCGGAAATGAAGATCGAGATCGAAGTGACGGCGCTCAGGCGTTCTTCTTGATCTGCACCAAGCCTTTCGGTCTTGCGCGCCGGGCTTTCGGCGTTTAGCAAGACGCCGGTTCACGGCTTCCTTGAAAGGTTTTCCCATGGCATCGCGCAAGCTTCTCCTTCTCGCCGGCGACGGCATCGGTCCCGAGGCAATGGCCGAGGTTCGCAAGCTCATTGCGGCGATGAACGAGAAACTCGGCACCGGCTTCGAGACCGAAGAAGGCCTGGTCGGCGGCTGCGCCTATGATGCCCATGGTCAGGCGATTTCGGATGCCGACATGGCAAAGGCGATGGCGGCTGACGCGGTGCTGTTCGGCGCCGTCGGCGGGCCGAAGTGGGATGCCGTGCCTTACGAGGTTCGCCCCGAAGCCGGCCTGCTGCGCCTGCGCAAGGACATGGAGCTTTTCGCCAATCTGCGCCCGGCCATCTGCTATCCGGCACTTGCAGCATCGTCTTCGCTGAAGCCGGAAGTCGTCGAAGGCCTCGACATCCTCATCGTGCGCGAGCTGACCGGCGGCGTCTATTTCGGCGAGCCCAAGGAGATCATCGATCTCGGCAACGGCCAGAAGCGCGGCATCGACACGCAGGTCTACGACACATTCGAGATCGAGCGCATTTCGGGCGTCGCCTTCGAGCTGGCCCGCACCCGGCAGAACCGTGTCACCTCGATGGAAAAGCGCAACGTCATGAAGTCGGGCGTCTTGTGGAACGAGGTGGTGACCGCCACCCACAAGGCCAAATATTCCGACGTCAAGCTCGACCACATGCTGGCCGATGCCGGCGGCATGCAGCTGGTGCGCTGGCCCAAGCAGTTCGACGTCATCGTCACCGACAATCTGTTCGGCGACATGCTGTCTGACGTTGCCGCCATGCTCACCGGTTCGCTCGGCATGCTGCCTTCGGCCTCGCTCGGCGCACCCGATGCGCTCACCGGCAAGCGCAAGGCGCTCTACGAGCCGGTGCATGGCTCGGCCCCGGACATTGCCGGGCAGGGCATCGCCAACCCGATCGCCATGATCGCCTCGTTTGCCATGTGCCTGCGCTATTCCTTCAACATGGTGGCCGAGGCCGACCGTCTCGAAGCGGCGATCGCGGCGGTGCTGGACGAAGGCCTGCGCACCAAGGACATCATGTCCGAAGGCAAGACCGAAGTCGGCACCACGGCGATGGGCGATGCGATCGTGGCGAAGTTCTTCGCCTAGTCGTTGCGATCGGCAGGAGGCGAAACGCCGGCTTCTGCCAGATTGACTCTTTACGCAAACCGCGTAAAAGCCAGCACGAACTATCTTGGCACATGAGCCTTTTCCGCAAAGTCTGAAACTTTGCGGGGTCGTGTGCGACCGGAGCCTTTCATGCGCGGCCTGCTTATGGCGCTTTTCGCAATCGACTTTCCCGGCCATGGGTCTTCCCAGGGCGGGCACGAGCGCGCGCAGCTTCGCACCACCAAAACCGCGGCCAAAACGACCACCAAAACGGTCTGATCTCCCTGGCCTGCTCGCCCCTCCCGGGTCCGGCCCGGGGGCGAAGCCCGCACCGGCCGGCGGGTTTTCTCCAAAACGAGCGGAGAGGGACAGGAGAACATAATATGGGTTTCAAGGTTGCGATCGTTGGTGCCACGGGCAATGTGGGCCGCGAAATGCTCAATATCCTCGAAGAACGCGGCTTTCCGGTCGACGAGGTCGTCGCACTCGCTTCGCGCCGTTCGCTCGGCACCGAAGTGTCGTTCGGCGACCGCACGCTGAAGGTCAAGGTGCTCGACACCTACGACTTTTCCGACACCGATCTCTGCATCATGTCGGCCGGCGGCAATGTCTCGAAGGAATGGTCGCCGAAGATCGGCAAGCAGGGTTGCGTCGTCATCGATAATTCCTCGGCCTTCCGCTACGATCAGGACGTGCCGCTGATCGTGCCGGAAGTGAATCCGGACGCAATTTCCGGCTTCACCAAGAAGAACATCATCGCCAACCCGAACTGTTCGACCGCCCAGCTCGTCGTGGCGCTGAAGCCGCTGCACGACAAGGCCCGGATCAAGCGCGTCGTGGTGGCGACCTATCAGTCGGTTTCCGGCGCCGGCAAGGAAGGCATGGACGAGCTGTTCACGCAGACGCGTGCGGTGTTCGTCGCCGACCCGGTCGAGGCCAAGAAGTTCACCAAGCGCATCGCCTTCAACGTCATTCCGCATATCGACGTTTTCCTGGATGACGGCTTCACCAAGGAAGAGTGGAAGATGGTCGCCGAGACCAAGAAGATGCTCGACCCCAAGATCAAGCTGACCGCAACCTGCGTGCGCGTGCCTGTCTTCATCGGCCATTCGGAAGCCGTCAACATCGAGTTCGAGGACCCGATCACCGCTGACGAAGCCCGCGAGATCCTGCGCGATGCGCCGGGCTGTCTCGTCATCGACAAGCGCGAGGACGGCGGCTACGCCACGCCGATCGATTCGGCCGGCGAGGATGCCACCTACATCTCGCGCATCCGCGAGGATTCGACCGTCGACAACGGCCTTGCCATGTGGATCGTCTCCGACAACCTGCGCAAGGGCGCGGCGCTCAACGCCGTGCAGATCGCCGAGCTGCTGGTCGAGCGAGGGCTGATCACGCCGAAGAAGCAGGCGGCTTGATCTGTCCTCACGCTGTCGCCGTTTTGCGGCTCGCTCCGGACGGGGTGCGCCACGAGGCGCGGTCGCGGACTAAAAAGCAGGCGGCATAGCGCGGGCGTTTCCCTCCCCCTCGAGGGGAGGGTGGCCCGTAGGGCCGGGTGGGGTCGTTGCGGCAGTGCTCGGCATCGATTCTGCGTCGAGTTTGTCGCCAAGGACCCCACCCGCTTCCTTCGCTTCGCTCAGTCCGCGACCTCCCCTCAAGGGGGAGGTTAGCGCCGGCGCACCTGTTCATCGCCACGCCCGGGTTTCACCGTCTGGCCATTGTCAAAGATCGGGAAAGACGGGCGACCGAAATCTCGCTCATCTTTTGTATTTTTCTGCGATCTTTCGACCGCCCGTCTCGGTGTCTGTCCCGAAGTCGGCCGGTCACAACGCCCGCTCCATGTACATTCCATGGACAAGACGCCGCGGGTTCTCCGCATGGTTTTGGGCAGAGGCATTTGCGCCGTGCTCGTTCCACGCCGGCCTGTGTCGGGCCCTCGGGTCCCTGGCTACCACACCAGGGCGGGAGGTCACCGCCACTCCCCCTTGATCCCGGTTCCAGACCCGGTCCCGCAGGAGCGATGGGGGGATTATGCGGGAGGTGTTTTGGGGTGTGGAAAGATTGGGCGAGAAAAAATGTGTGGGGTGAATGGAAACAATGGGTTGAGGGGAAATCGGGTGGAAATCTTTCCACACCTTCGCAAGCTTCGCCTTCGATGGTTCTGCACCGCTGTAGCCTTCATCGATGGTCCGGCATGGATCCCCGGGTCTCCGCATGCGCTTCGCTCATGCTGCGCCCGGGATGACGAACGGCATGTTAGGTCTTCGCTAATCGTCAACGCTGGTGCGCGGCAATTGCGTCTTTGGCGCGGTAGCCGCGCCTGCTGTGCGGCAGTCAACAACGTTTGCGATTAGCGGCGACACCCCCTCTCTTCGTCATCCCGGGCGGAGCGAAGCGGAGACCCGGGATCCATGCCGGAATGCAAAAGAGCTTCAGCGGCGCAGAACGCGTCGACATCAGGACCGGGCCGTGCTTGACGACGATCAGGCCAATGGGTCCCGGATAACCTGCGCTTCGCTCCGGTTTCCGGGATGACGATTGGTTGTCGATGCCGATCGCCAAGGATGAACTGCATGTTCAGCCCCGCCAATCATCGGTTGGCAGTCGCAAATCCTGATCGCTTCCGCATGACGTACCCCACCAAACACCGGAACTTCCGCGCGCTTGATGGCTTATTGTACAGCGTATATGCTTTGCCATTGAAATGTGGACCAGATGACCGAACATACGCCGATCAATGCCCAGAGCCGGCGCGAGCGCCAGAAGGCGGAATTGCGCGCGGAGCTTCTGGCGGCCGCGCATGCGCTGGTGAAGGAGGAGGGCTATGATGGCCTGACCATTCGCAAGCTTGCCAAGCGGGTCGGCTACGCGACGATGTCGGTCTATTCCTATTTCGCCGACAAGCACGAAATCCTGCTGGCGCTTGCCGAAGATGCCTATAGGAACCTGGCCCGGCGCATGGAGCAGGACACGCCTGCCGATCCGATGGCTGCCCTCCACAAGATGATGAAGGAATACACGCTCTTCGCGCTCGACAATCCCAACGAGTACCGGACCGTGTTCATGACCGGCGACCACAACCATCCTCTCGGGGCGAGCGAGGAGGAGATCCGGCAGATCAAGGAGCAGAATCCCGCCATGCAGATCCTGCTCAAGCGGGTCCAGGCCTGCATCGACGCCGGCATCTTCAGGGGCGACGTGCATGCCATTTCCACGCTGCTGTGGAGCTACGGGCACGGTACCGTGTCGCTGCTCATCACCTTCCCGCACTATCCCTTCGGCGACCGGGAGGCTTTTCTGCGGACCTCCATGGATGTGGCGCTGGCCGGGCTGATGTCGCGTGAGATCGGCGCCCTGACGCTGCCGGAAGAGCGCTGCTAGTTTTCTCCCGCTTGAAGTGCATGTCGTTATCGCAAAACCGCTGACACTTTTGCGCGACATGCTCTAGGCGCCCGTCCCCCAATCGACATCGAAACCATTGGCATCGGATGCGATCAATCAAACGTGATCGCAGCGTTTTCGTACGTGTACGATTTTCACTTGAAGATCGATGGCAGCGGGCGTACATGTTCATCGTAACGTACATGTACGAAAAGAAAAAGCCTCTACGGAGAAAGACGATGAAGAAGACAGCTCTCGCTCTGGCCGCGGTTCTCGCCCTTTCGGGCAGCGCCTTCGCCACTGATTTCGCCGCTACCCTGCAGTATCCGGTCGCCGCTCCGCGCCTCGACGCGGTTGCGAGCAAGCCTGGCAAGGCCCTCGATTATTCCTCGACGGGATCGATCAAGCAAAAGACCGTCAAGAGCTCGGCCCAGCCGTCGGGCGCTGCGGCGGTCCAGCCGAAGGCCAAGACCAAGTAATTTTTATCTCCCCCCGCAACCCTCCCCAAGGTTGCAGCACGAAAAGGGCGGCGGATTTTTTTCCGTCGCTCTTTTTGCGTCCGGTGTCAGGCGACGCGGCTCACGCTTTCATGGAAGGCGGCGATGATTTCGCCCACACTCTCGCTCGCCACCGGCGGGCTGAACAGGAACCCCTGCAGCTCGCCGCACTGCTCGCTCTGGAGCGCTTCCAACTGGGCCACCGTTTCCACGCCCTCCGCCGTCGTGTCGATGCCGAGGCTGGCGCCGAGCCCAATGATGGCGCGCACGATGGCCAGAGATTCCGGGCTGTCGCTGATCTCGCGGACGAAGGAACGGTCGATCTTGAGCCGGCTGAACGGGAACTGGCGCAGATAGCTCATGCTCGAATAGCCGGTGCCGAAATCGTCGAGCGCGATCCGGACGCCGAGGTCGCGGATGCGCCGCAGGATCGCCAGATTGGCCTCGCTGTCGGCCAGCAGGACCGATTCGGTGACCTCGATCTCCAGCCGGCCGGGCTTGAGCCGCGAGCGGGCGAGGGCGGCGCCGATCATCTCGACCAGATCGCCACGCCGAAACTGCACCGGTGAGACGTTGACGGCAACCACGAGCGCATCGGGCCAGCCGGCGGCCTCGCGGCAGGCCGTCTCGGCGACCCAGCGCCCGAGCGCGTCGATCATGCCGGTTTCCTCGGCAAGCGGAATGAAGACGGCGGGCGAGACCATGCCGCGCTTGGGGTTGTGCCAGCGCAGCAGCGCCTCGAAGCCGCGCAGCTGCCCGGTCTTGACGGCAAAGATCGGCTGGTAGTGCAGTTCGAACTCGCTTTCGATATCGGCCCCGCGCAGCTCCATTTCGAGTTCGCGGCGCTCGCGCTGCTGCATGTCCATTTCAGGCTCGAAGAAACGGAACGAGCCCTTGCCTTCATTCTTGGCGCGGTAGAGGGCGAGGTCGGCGCATTTCAGCAGGCTCTCGGTGTCGGCCGAATCGTCGGGCGCGAGTGCTGCGCCCACGCTTGCGGTGATCGATATCTCGTTGCCGTCGATGGTCTGCACCGAGGCGATCTCGCCAAGCAGCCGTGCGGCCAGCCCGTCGACCACGGCGCGCGAGGACGCGCCCGGCAGCAGGATCGCAAACTCGTCGCCGCCGAGGCGGGCGACGATGTCGGACTTGCGCACCAGCCGCTGAAGCCGTGCCGTGACCTCGACCAGCAATGCGTCGCCGGCGGCGTGGCCCATCGTGTCGTTGACGATCTTGAAATCGTCGAGGTCGATGAGGAGTACGGCAAAGGGGCTGCCGTGCTTTTGCGTGGCGGTGGCTGCGCGCTCAAGCTCGCGGGTGAAGACGGTGCGGTTTGCGACGCCGGTCAGCGGGTCGTGATGGGCGAGGAACGTAACATGTTCCTCGGCGCGCTTGCGCTCGGTGACATCGACGATGGTCGACAGCGTCGCCGGCGCATTATCGACCACGATGCCGCGGGCATATTCGACGATCTCAAGCACGCGGCCGTCGGCGGTTACATGGCGGCAGGCGGCTTCGCCGGAGGTGTGGGGATGGGCCGCGCCGGTGCCGTCCGCGCAAAGGTCGGCAAAGTCCTGCTCGAAGAATTTCTCGCGCTCGTAGCCATAGAGGCGCAGGGCGGCATCGTTGACATTGAGGAAGTTCTTGCCGGCCTGGTCGCGCACATACATCGGCACCGGGTTCTCGTCGAAGAGCGAGCGGAACAAGGTCTCGCGCGCCTTGAGCTCGCCGACATGGGTCAGCGTGACGGCGAGGATGTCTTCGGCAACGGCGACGCCGACCTGCAGCGATATGTGATCGCCGCCGAGTTCGTATTCCAGTTCGAAAGGCGCGGTGCGCGCCCGCGCCGCCTGCCGGAACCGTTCGAGCGCATGCGACAGGCCGGGGCCGGCAAGCGCTTCCGACAGCAGCGTGAACTGCAGCAGGTCGGCGCGCGAGCCGAGATAGCTTGCCGCGGCGTCGTTGATGCTGAGGATGTAGAAGTCGCGGATCTCGCCGTCGCGCTCGATGGCGTTGAGCGCCATGATGCCTTCGCGGGTGGCGTTGATGAGCAGCCGGGCAAGATTGAGCTGGCTGTGGCGCGGGCGCAGGAAGACGAGAAAATAGTCTCCCGGCCAGCGGCAGGATAGCGGCAGCACCAGCGTTTCGACGGTCGAGACCATGCCGTCGACCAGTGCGCGGCACAGCACCATGCGCGGACTTGCCGCTTCGTGGGCGGCATTCAGCGCCTCGACGATCGAGAAGGCGTAGGCGTGAAGGAGGCTTTGCGTCGACTTGCCGATGCAAGGGCCGCCGACGATGGCCTCGAAGCGCGCGCCGGCGCGCAGGATGACCGGGTCGCTTGCCTCCATGCGGCGGATCACCGCCATCTCGTCGGCGAAGCGGCCGATGGAGCCGAGCGCCAGCTCCTCATATTGCGGCAGCGTGCCGCGATCGGGCTGGGCAGCCTGCCAGCGCCGCAGGATGAGCTTTACGTCGTCGAATTCGGTGGTGATGTGGTGCGGCAACCTGTCGATATCGACGCCGATGTCTTCCACTTTCTGCTCGTCGGCGAATATGGGCCGCGGGTTCATCGATGCACTCCAGGTCATTCACATGTCCGAAAGCACGCGGCTTCGGACGGGCCATCCGGGGATGGCCGGGCACGGTCGGATTTTCGGATTTGCATACCGGGCAGGCCGGTCCGGCAGCGTGGCGTCATGCCGCCGCGCCATCTTGCGCGGGCTACCGGGCGGGACACTAGAAAGCCGGCCTTACCATCCGCTTAAGCGCAGTGTCATGGTTCCGTCATATCGTGACGTTGAGAGCCTATCGGAGCACAGGATCGGTCGTATAGTTTGCGGTGCAGCAAGGCCCGCGCCAGCCCCGGTGGCGATAAGGCCATACTGACAGAAAGCGGAAGAAAAAATGATCGTCCGTCCCCGTCCCGGATTGCTGAAACTGTTCTTCGTCATGCGCGGATCGATCGTGCCGCGCATCGCGCCGCAGATCATCGGCTTCGGCATCTATGCGGCCCTTGTGGTGGCGGGCGTGAAGGCGTCGGGCATCTCCTTCGACGGCTACAACATCGCGCCCTTCGGCCTGCTTGGTGTTACGCTGTCGATCTATCTCGGCTTCCGCAACAATGCCGCCTATGACCGCTGGTGGGAGGCGCGCAAGCTGTGGGGGCAGCTCGTCTTCGATATCAGGAATTTTTCGCGCGCCGTGCTGGCGCTGGTGCCGGGTGAGACGAAAGAGGCGCGGCCGATCCTCATGGAGGCACTGGCCTTCTGCCATCTCCTGCGCGGACAGTTGCGCAATGTCGATGCCAGCGGCGAGGCGCGGGGCTTCATTGGCGATGAGCTGGACGGCGTGCTGGCGGCCAGCAACAAGCCTGACGAGATGGTGCGGCGCATGGGACGGCGGTTTGCCGCGCTGAAGGCGGAAGGCCGCATCGAGGCGATGGATTTCCGCATCCTCGACGAGCGGCTTTCGGGCATCGCCGCCTTGCAGGCCGGCTGCGAGCGTATCGCCGGCACGCCGCTGCCGTTTGCCTATACGCTGCTGCTGCAGCGCTCAGCCTATGTCTTCTGTCTCCTGCTGCCGTTCGGGCTGGCGTTTTCGGCCGGCTGGGGCACGCCGTTGTTTACAGCACTTATCGCCTATTCCTTCTTCGGGCTCGATGCGCTGTCGGAGGAGCTGGAAGACCCGTTCGGAACGCAGGCCAACGATCTCGCGCTCGACGCGCTCTGCCGCGTCTGCGAGATCTCGGTGTTCGAGGCGCTCGGCGAAACGCCCCCGGAAATGATCAAGCCGGAGAAGTATTATTATTCGTGAGGCGTTGATACGCCAAAGCGGGGAAGGGCTCGGGCGTACCGGACCTGCCTGTTCAATGCCTCAGGCCGGGGGCCTCCTGACCGGTGCGTTCGACATATTCGACATAGCCGCCGCCATAGGTATGGATGCCCTCTGGCGTCAGCTCCAGCACGCGGTTGGACAGCGCCGCGAGGAAATGCCGGTCGTGCGAAACGAAAAGCATCGTGCCTTCATACTGCGCAAGGGCTGCGATCAGCATTTCCTTGGTGGCGATGTCGAGATGGTTGGTCGGCTCGTCCAGCACGAGCAGGTTGGGTGGATCGAACAGCATGATCGCCATGACCAGCCGCGCCTTCTCCCCGCCTGAAAGCACCCGGCACTTCTTCTCGATCTCGTCGCCCGAGAAGCCGAAGCAGCCGGCGAGCGCGCGCAGCGGTGCCTGACCCGCCTGCGGGAACGTATGTTCGAGCTGTTCGAAGACCGTCAGGTCGCCGTCGAGCAGATCCATGGCATGCTGGGCGAAATAGCCCATCTTGACGCTCGGCCCACGCGCCACCGTGCCCTGGTCCGGCTCGGAAGCACCGGCGACGAGTTTGAGCAGCGTCGACTTGCCGGCGCCGTTGATGCCCATGATGCACCAGCGCTCGCGGCGGCGAACCTGAAAGTCGAGACCGTCATAGATGACCTTGCTGCCGTAGCGCTTGTGCACGTTTTTGATCGTGACCACGTCTTCACCGGAGCGCGGCGCCGGCTGGAATTCGAAGGCTACCGTCTGGCGGCGCTTGGGCGGCTCGACGCGGTCGATCTTGTCCAGCTTCTTGACGCGGCTCTGTACCTGCGCGGCGTGCGAGGCGCGCGCCTTGAAGCGCTCGATGAACTTGATCTCCTTGGCGAGCATGGCCTGCTGGCGTTCGAACTGCGCCTGCTGCTGCTTGTCGGCCAGCTGGCGCTGCTGTTCGTAGAACTCGTAGTCGCCGGAATAGGTGGTGAGCGAGCCGCTGTCGATCTCGATGATCTTGTTGACGATGCGGTTCATGAAGGCGCGGTCATGCGAGGTCATCAACAGCGCCCCGTCATAGCCTTTCAGGAACGCCTCCAGCCAGATCAGGCTTTCAAGGTCGAGATGGTTCGACGGTTCGTCGAGCAGCATCACGTCCGGGCGCATCAGAAGGATGCGGGCGAGCGCCACGCGCATCTTCCAGCCGCCCGAGAGTGCGCCGACGTCGCCGTCCATCATCTCCTGGCTGAAACCCAGCCCGTCCAGAACCTCGCGGGCGCGGCCATCAAGCGAATAGCCGTCCAATTCCTCGTAGCGGGCCTGCACTTCGCCATAGCGCTCGATGACGGCATCCATCTCGTCGGCGCGTTCGGGATCAACCATCGCCGCTTCAAGCGCGCGAAGCTCCGCCGCGATCTCGCTCACGGGTCCGGCGCCGTCCATGACCTCGGCCACGGCACTGCGGCCCGACATCTCGCCAACGTCCTGGTTGAAATAGCCGATGGTGATGCCGCGCTCGGTCGAAACCTGGCCTTCGTCGGGCAGTTCCTCGCCATAGATCATGCGGAAAAGGGTCGTCTTGCCCGCACCGTTGGGGCCAACCAGGCCGATCTTCTCCTGCTTCTGCAGGGTCGCGGAGGCCTCGATGAAAAGCAGCCGGTGGCTGTTTTGCTTGCTGACGTTTTCGATGCGGATCATTGGTTTCGATGCCTGGGAGGGGGTTGCGGTGGCCTTATGGCATGTACCGTTTCCGGCGGCGAGTGCTTGAGCCGGGGCAAAATCCCGCATGCCGCGACAAAAACGGTCTTGAAGAAGAAAACGGTGGGCTTTTGGCCGCCGTTCAGATGCGGTTGGCTGCGGCGCCCAGCACGCCCAAAAGCGTCACGACGGCCGCGATATAGTTCAGTCGGGATGCCGAGTAGGCAGCGACGGCGTCTTTTCCGCGCACCAGTCTGACCGCGAAGAAGACGATCGTGTAAACGCCGAAGAAGAAGACCAGAGGACCGAAGACAAGATTGCCCACGCTTTCGCCCCAGTTTCCATCGGACGCGGCGATGGCGGCTGACTTCAGGTTGAGCGCCACTGCGGCCACGAAGACAATCGTGAAGGATATCAGCTGGTGCACGTCGTCTGTCCTTTGAACCATGCCCTCAAAACAAAACGGCGGACCAAAGCCCGCCGTTTCGCAATAACAGACCAACCGTGGCTTACGCTGCCGGAGCTTCTTCGGCCGGAGCAGCGGCTGCTGCGGCGAGGGCTGCAGCTGCGGTTTCCTGGGCCTTCTTGATGGCGTCGGCGCGTTCCTGCGCCTTCTTGCCCGGAAGTGCCTTGGTCGGGTTGTTGCGGACGTCGCGCTTGGTCAGGCCGGCAGCGTCGAGGAAGCGGGCAACGCGGTCGGTCGGCAGGGCGCCATGGCCGAGCCAATGCTTGATGCGGTCCTCTTCGAGCTTAACGCGCTCGCCTTCCTTGGGCAGCATCGGGTTCCATGCGCCGACCGTCTCGATGAAACGGCCATCGCGCGGCGAGCGCACGTCGGCGATGACGATGTGGTAGTAAGGGCGCTTCTTGGAGCCCGCACGGGCCAGACGAATCTTCAGTGACATGTTCTTCTCCTAGGGGGTTCGTTCAATTCAGGTGGTCTGTTGTCCGCCGCGTGATGCGGTCGAATTCTCGGTGCCATTGGAGGCGGCATTGTTGATCTCGCCGCTGCTCGAAGCGGCGATTGCCTCGTGATGGCGGATCACTTCGCGGATGATGAAGTTCAGGAACTTCTCCGCGAAATCGGGGTCGAGCTGGGCGTCGTCGGCAAGCCGGCGCAGCCGCTCTATCTGGGTCTGCTCGCGCGCCGGATCGGCCGGCGGCAGGCCATGCGTTGCCTTGAGAACGCCCACCGCCTTGGTGCAGCGGAAGCGCTCGGCCAGCATGTGGATGAGGGCTGCGTCGATGTTGTCGATCGAGGCGCGGTATTCGGCAAGCATTGCCTTGGGGTTCACATCGTCCATCGCAACGCTCACTTCTTCTTGCCGAGGCCGGGCAGACCGCCGGGTCCGCCGAGGCCGGGTAGCTTCAGGCCGCCGGGAAGGCCGGGCAGACCGCCGCCGCCAAGACCGGGAAGGCCGCCGGGCAAGCCTTTGCCGAGGCCGGATGCCTGCGCCTGCTTCTGCAGGGCTTCAAGCTGCTTGGGGTCCATCTTGGAGAGGTCGGGCATGCCGCCCATGCCACCCATGCCGCCGGCAAGGCCGCCGAGGCCCATCTTCTGCGCCATGCCGCCCATGAGGCCGCGCATCAGGCCGCCGCCTTTGCCCTTGCCGCCCATGGCCTTCATCATGTCGGCCATGCCGCGATGCATCTTGAGCAGCTTGTTGATTTCGGCGGCATCGGTGCCGGAACCGGCAGCGATGCGCTTCTTGCGCGAGTGCTTGAGCAGGTCGGGATTGGCGCGCTCTGCCTTGGTCATCGAGGAGATGATGGCGAGCTGGCGGCCGAACATCTTGTCATCAAGGCCGGCGGCGGCGATCTGGTCCTTCATCTTGCCCATGCCGGGCATCATGCCCATGATGCCGCCCATTCCGCCCATCTTCTGCATCTGGCCAAGCTGGCCG
The DNA here is from genome assembly GCF_900116595.1 of Mesorhizobium sp. YR577. Lineage (NCBI taxonomy): Bacteria > Pseudomonadati > Pseudomonadota > Alphaproteobacteria > Hyphomicrobiales > Phyllobacteriaceae > Mesorhizobium > Mesorhizobium sp. YR577. Next base: position 198,435 of record NZ_FPBI01000012.1, read on the forward strand.
GCAAGATCGTTCAGGTCGAACTTGCCCGACTGCATCTTCTTGGCCATCGCCGCGGCCTGTTCCGCGTCGATGTTTTCAGCGGCTTTTTCGACGAGGCTGACGATGTCGCCCATGCCGAGGATGCGGTCGGCGATGCGCTTGGGATGGAACTCCTCCAGCGCATCCATCTTTTCGCCGACGCCAACCAGCTTGATCGGCTTGCCGGTGACGGCGCGCATGGAAAGGGCAGCGCCGCCGCGGCCGTCGCCGTCCATGCGGGTCAGCACGAGGCCGGTGATGCCGACGCGCTCGTCGAAATTCTTGGCGAGGTTGACGGCGTCCTGGCCGGTCAGCGAGTCGGCGACCAGCAGGATTTCGTGCGGCGAGGAAACGCGCTTGATGTCGGCCATCTCGGCCATCAGCGGCTCGTCGATATGGGTGCGGCCGGCGGTGTCGAGGATGACGACGTCATGGCCGCCGAGCTTGGCTGCCTGCACGGCGCGCTTGGCGATGTCGACCGGCGTCTGGCCGGCGACGATCGGCAGCGTCGCGACCTTCACCTGCTCGCCGATCTGGCGCAGCTGCTCCTGGGCGGCCGGGCGGCGGGTGTCGAGCGAGGCCATCAGGACCTTCTTGCCCTGGCGCTCGGTCAGCCGCTTGGCGATCTTGCCGGTGGTGGTGGTCTTGCCCGAGCCCTGCAGGCCGACCATCATGACGACGACCGGAGCCGGCGCGTTGAGGTCGATGGGCTCGCCCTCGGCGCCCAGCATCTCGACCAGCTCGTCATGGACGATCTTGACGACCATCTGGCCCGGCTTGATCGACTTCAGGACCTCGGCGCCGACAGCCTTCGTGCGCACCTTGTCGACGAAGGACCGCACGACCTCGAGCGCCACGTCGGCCTCGATCAGCGCGCGGCGAACCTCGCGCAGGGCGGCCGTGACATCGGCCTCCGACAGCGCGCCGCGGCCGGTAAGGCCGTTCAGGATCGAGCCAAGGCGTTCCTGTAGCGATTCAAACATCGTGTTTCCTTCTGTCTCTGGCACCCGGATGATGCCCGAGAGGTAGTGCTTTCGCGCCGAAGTTAAAACCCAAGCAAAGCCCAAAACCAAAAAGCACCCGGGGGCGCATCGCGCTGCCGGGTGTTGGCCTCCGGGATCGATTTATACCACTAGGGGTCCCGGTCGGCTGCTCGGAGTCTGTTACTCGTCGCGGAATTTCGGGGCTGTAGACAGGAAAACACGGCAGGAGTCAAGGGAATGGCGCGAAAACGGGGCTCCGATGGGGTTTACAGCGCCAGCTTCATGCCTTCATGGCTCGCCTTGAAGCCGAGGGACTCGTAAAAGGCAAGCGCCTCGGGCCGCGTCTTGTCGGTGGTGAGTTGGACGAGGCCGCAACCGCGTGAGCGGCATTGCCCGATCGCCCAGGCGAAAAAGGCCTTGCCGGCGCCGCGTCCCCGCAGCGATGCGGCGACGCGCACGCTTTCGATCTGGCCGCGCCACATGCCCATGCGCGACAGGCCGGGAATGAAGGTGATCTGCAGGCAGCCAACGACGGTTCCGTCCCGTTCGGCGACGGCAAGAAGCTGGTTGGGATCGCGCGTGATCGCCTCGAAGGCTGCACCATAACGCTGGTCCAGCGGCAGAGAGGCATTTTCGCGCGTGCTGCCGAGGCTGTCGTCGGCCAAAAGGGCGACGATGGCGGCAAGGTCGGATTCATTGGCTGGGCGGAACAGAAGACCGCTCATGGCCGCAGAGGAGACGCCTCAGCCGCCTCGGGCGCAGGCTGAAGCGGGGCGCTGTCGGCGGAGACCTTCAGGGGTGAGCGTGGATGCAGGAGCAGAAGGGCCGTCAGCAGGCTGGCGACAAGCCCGATCCCGGTAACGAGGACCATGTCGGTCGATGTCCAGCCATCCGCTTCGAACGGCTTGCCGTTGAAAAGGGCAAGCGAACTGAACGCGCTCTGATGGGAGACCAGCAGGAACGCCACCAGATTGTTGCCGAGATGCGCGCCCATCGCCGCGCCCAGATTGCCGGTCTTGTAGACGAGCAGTGTCAGCACGACTGTGAACAGGCCGATCGAGGCCAGTCCGGCGGCATTCACCATCATGCTGGTGCTGGGGCTCCAGTGCAGGGAAACGAATGCCAGTCCCGGCAGCAGCGCCCAGACCAGCGGGCTGCGAAAACGATGCGCCAGGCCCCGCAACAGATAGCCGCGGAACAGGATTTCCTCCGAAGAGGTCTGCAGGAAGATCAGAAGTCCGGCAGGGATCAGAAGCAGCAGCCAGGACGACAGATCGAGTGAACTGCGCGTCACGTCCGGCTGCAGCGCATAAAGCAGAACTTCGGACAGAAGCGAGGTGGCCAGCACGGCCGCCAGCCCCTTCCAGAAGCCCGGCCACGATATCCTGCGGCTGTAGCCGAACACTGCGCCGAGCCGTTCCCGATGCAGCAGTCGGACCGCTATCCACACGCCAAGCCAGATGCCGGCGAAAGAGAGAAGCGAAGCCAGTATTCCCGGAAGCGTTGTCAGGAAGTCCGCATAGGGAAGGCCGGCTTCGGTGGCGGCGGGGAACCTTTCCGCGCCGATGATGACGCCGAAAGTCAGGCCGAACCAGCACGCCAGAATTATCAGGACGCCGAAGAACAGACGTAGCAGCGTCGCCTTGTTGGCGCTGCGCCTGTATTGCGCAAAAGCGGTCGGATCGAGTGTCATGCAAGCCCCCTTGCCCGAATATACCCAATCTCGGGACCGCGGAAACAGGTTGCGGCTGACAAAAAGGCATTTTCAACTTAGCTAATGTTAAGAAATTCCAGCTAAGGTACTATGGGGTGAGCATGCGGCTCCGTTTAGAGGGTCATCCATGATTGATGCATCCGACCCTTCTCATTCGGAGGGGGTTGACGACCATAGCTCCTACTCCGATGGCACCACCTCGGCTTTAGCCGGCTTTGCCGACACGACGGAACTTGCCCTGATGATGATCGATGCGCGCGGCATCATCACCTATGTCAACAAGGCAGGCCAGCGACTGCTCGGCTATGAACGCGACGAAATGGTCGGCTGCACGCTCGACCTGATCATCCCCGAACGGCTGCGCGGCGCGCACAGCGCCGGCGTGGCGCGCGTCGGCGGCGGCCAGCCGTCGAAGCTCAGCGGCAAGACAGTCGAGGTCGCGGCCTTGCGGCGCGACGGCACGGAATTCCCGATCGAGCTGTCGCTGTCGGTCTGGCAGGGACCGGACGGTGTGGTGATGGGCGGTATCATCCGCGACATATCCGAGCGCCGCCAGCGCGATACGCGGCTTCACCGGCTTGCCCATCACGATCCGCTGACCGGCCTTCCCAACCGCGCGCAGGTCAACGAGCGGCTCGGCGCCATTCTGGCGGCAGGCGGGCAGGCGGCCATTCTCCTGTTCGATCTCGACGGCTTCAAGAAGGTCAATGACAATCTCGGCCATGCGACCGGCGACACGCTGTTGCAGGCGCTTGCGGTGCGGCTGCCGGCCGTGCTCGATGCCGACGCCATCCCGGCGAGAATTGGCGGTGACGAGTTCGCCGTCATTTTGCCCGATGTCGGCGACCCGATGAAAGCGTCGGCAGCCGCGCGGTCCATTCTCGATGCCTTCCGGCAGTCCTTCACTATCGGGGATCATGTCCTCAAGCTTGGCGCCTGTGTCGGCGTTGCCCTCGGACCTACCCATGGCGCCGATCCGGAAGAGCTGATTGCGAGCGCCGATCTTGCGCTATCCCACGCCAGGCGCGACGGCAGCCCGGGTTTCAGGCTTTATGAGCCGGCAATGCGCAGCGCCATCGCGGCACGGCGGCTGATGAAGGACGAACTGCTTCAAGCCGTCAGCGCCGGTGAACTGGTTCTGCACTACCAGCCGCAGGTCGACCTCGAAAGCGGCGCGGTGTTCGGGGCCGAGGCGCTTCTGCGCTGGAACCACCCGACGCGCGGCCTGCTCTTCCCGGCAACGTTCCTGTCGGTGCTCGAATCCCATTCGCTGGCCCTGCAGGTCGGCTGCTGGATCCTCGACGAAGCCTGCCGGCAGGCCGCCGAATGGCGCAGCACAGGCCTGCCGGAAATGCGGATCGCGGCAAACCTGTTTTCGGCGCAGGTAAATGCCGGAAACCTGGCGCAGGTGGTGACCGAGACGCTTGACCGTCACGGTCTGCCGCCGGAGGCGCTGGAGATCGAGGTGACGGAGACGGTCGTTCTCGAAAACGACGATCGCGTGCTCGCACCCTTCCGCGAACTCCGCGACCGCCAGGTCGGGGTGGCCTTCGACGATTTCGGCACCGGCCACGCCTCGCTGAGCACGCTCAAGCGTTTTCCGCTGACCACGCTGAAGATCGACCGCAGCTTCGTTCGCGACCTGCTCGTCGACCGCTCGGCGGGCGCAATCGTCCAGGCATTGCTGGGCATGGGGCGCAGCATGGGGCTTGATGTCATAGCCGAGGGCGTCGAAACCGAAGAACAGCAGGCCGTGCTGCTCGCCATGGGTTGCAGGATCGCCCAGGGATATCTCTATGCCAAGGCGCTGCCGGCCGAGGCGTTCACACGCCGGTTCGTCGAGACCAAAGGGAAGGCCAGGGGCAAGGCCGCCGGATCGCGCTGATTGCTGAACCTGCAGAAACGCCGGACCGCGAGCGCCGTCCGGCGTTTTTCATAGGGTCATGCGGTCAGGATTATCGCACGACGTAGACGATCCGGCGCGTGCCCGGGTCGACCAGGGCCGGCTGGCCGTTCACATAGACGTAGCGATAGTCGTAGTCGGGAATTTCCTGAAGTTCGACCGTGTCGGGCAGGCCGGCGCCGACGACGACTTCACCGTCGAGATAGACCGGGTCGACCTGGTGGCTGGTGACATAGGTGCGCACTTCCGGCGGCGGTTCTGCCGCGGCACCTGCCGAGCCTCCGACCGCCACGCCGGCAACACCGCCGACTGCAGCGCCGATCGGCCCGCCGATGAGCGCGCCGCCGACAGCACCGGTGGCACCGCCGACCAAGGCGCCGGTTGCGCCGCCGTCACCCTTGGGCGCTTCGACGATGGTTACTTCGGAATTGGCAGGCCGCTCGCTGAGCACGACGGCCGAGCCGCCGAAATCGCCGGTCAGATAGTCGGCATAGACCCAGCCCTCGCCATCAGCGGTGACGACCGAGCACCATTTGCTGTTTTCGATGCAGCCGTCGAGCGTGGTGGTTTCATTTGCGCCGATGAAGCCGACGACAGGATATTGCGGGCCGGGGCCTGAGCGGACATTGAGGTCCGTCACGGCGGTTACATCAGCGGCAAAAGCCGCTCCGGACATGGCAAGCAATGCAATTGCTGCCACTGAGCCAAGAATCTTCGATTTCATCATCTCTCTCCGTTTTTGACCCTTCAATGGAGGGGTCAATCCCGGGAGGCTCCATGAGTTCCCGCTAAAATGAGGTCATTCGGTGACGATTTCGGGGCGGGTTGCAGACGGAGGCTGCCGAAACAGACGGTTCTACCTGACCAAACGGAAATTTCATCTTGTTCGCCAGTATTGCTTGCTTTGCTTGTAAACCTGATCTTAACGGTGACAAATCAAGCAATTGCTGGCAGATAGCGTTTCAGGGACGTGATTCAGGCAATCAGGAGAACAGCATGGCATTTTCTGCCAAGGGAAAGATTTTTGCCGCCGCCGCCTTCGCCCTGCTCGGTCTTGCGACCGGCAGCGCAAATGCGGCCCAATGCGGCAACACCGCCGCCGGTTTCGAGGCATGGAAGAAGCAGTTCAGCCAGGAAGCTGCGGCCAACGGCATCAGCAGCCGTGCACTGAGCGCGCTGGCAGGCACCAAATATGCCACCAAGACCATTTCCGCCGACCGCAACCAGCACAGCTTCAAGCTGTCGCTGAGCCAGTTCATGGCCAAGCGCGGCGGCAAGACCATCGCCTCGCGCGGCAAGGCCATGAAGGCGCAGAATGCGGCGCTGTTCGATCGCATCGAGCAGCGCTACGGCGTGCCCGCCGGCCCGCTGATCGCGATCTGGGGCATGGAAACGGGTTTTGGCAGCTTCACCGGCAACCAGAACACGCTGTCGGCTGTCGCGACGCTCGCCTATGACTGCCGCCGCACCGAATATTTCACCGACCAGCTCTATGCAGCGCTGAAGCTTGTGCAGAACGGCACGCTGACGGCCGCGACCACGGGTGCGGCGCATGGCGAGATCGGCCAGACGCAGTTCCTGCCGGTCAACGTGCTGAAATACGGCGTCGACGGCGACGGCAACGGCCGCATCGACCTCAAGGGCAAGGCCGACGCTCTGGCCTCGACCGCCAACTTCCTGCGTGGCCATGGCTGGTCGCGCGGCGGCGGCTATCAGCCGGGACAGGCCAATTTCGGCGCCATCCAGGGCTGGAATGCGGCCAGCGTCTACCAGCAGGCCATCGCCATCATCGGCGCGGAAATCGACGGGCAGTAAGCGCTCTTTTTCCTTCTCCCCGTTCACGGGGAGAAGGTGGCCCGAAGGGCCGGATGAGGGGCAGCACCAAAGCTGGCAAGGTTAGCTCTGCCCCTCATCTGCCTGCCGGCATCTTCTCCCCGTATAGTGACGGGGAGAAGAAAGATTTCACCCCCGCTGATCCCTTGCTGCCAGCGTGCGCAGGCGCAGGGCGTTGAGCTTGATGAAGCCGGCGGCGTCCTTCTGGTCGTAGGCGCCCTGGTCGTCCTCGAAGGTGACCAGCTTGTCGGAATAGAGCGATTTCGGGCTCTCGCGGCCGGTGACCATGACGTTGCCCTTGTAAAGCTTCAGCGTCACTTCGCCTTCGACGTTCTTCTGGCTGAGATCGATCGCCGCCTGCAGCATCTCGCGCTCGGGCGAGAACCAGAAGCCGTAATAGATCAGCTCGGCATAGCGCGGCATCAGATCGTCCTTGAGGTGCGCCGCACCGCGGTCGAGCGTGATCGATTCGATGGCGCGGTGCGCGGCAAGCAGGATCGTGCCGCCCGGGGTCTCGTAGACGCCGCGGCTCTTCATGCCGACATAACGGTTCTCGACCAGATCGAGACGGCCGATGCCGTTGTCGCGGCCATAGTCGTTGAGCTTGGCCAGCAGGGTTGCCGGCGACAGGCGCTCGCCATTGATCGAAACCGCGTCACCCTTCTCGAAGCCGACCTTGATGACCGTCGCCTTGTCGGGTGCTGCTTCCGGCGAAATCGTGCGCATATGGACATATTCCGGCGCTTCGACCGCCGGGTCTTCCAGAACCTTGCCCTCGGAGGAGGAGTGCAGGAGGTTGGCGTCGACGGAAAAGGGGGCCTCGCCCTTCTTGTCCTTGGCGACCGGGATCTGGTGCTGTTCGGCGAAGTCGAGCAGGTCGGTGCGGCTCTTGAACGACCAGTCGCGCCACGGTGCGATGATCTTGATGTCGGGGTTGAGCGCATAGGCCGACAGCTCGAAGCGGACCTGGTCGTTGCCCTTGCCGGTGGCGCCGTGGGCGATGGCGTCGGCGCCGGTCTTGCGGGCAATGTCGACGAGGTGCTTGGAGATCAGCGGGCGGGCAATCGAGGTGCCGAGCAGGTAGACGCCTTCATAGACGGCATTGGCGCGGAACATCGGGAAGACGAAATCGCGCACGAATTCCTCGCGCACGTCCTCGATGAAGATTTCCTTGATCCCCATCATCTCGGCCTTCTTGCGTGCCGGCTCGAGTTCCTCGCCCTGGCCGAGATCGGCGGTGAAGGTGACCACCTCCGCGCCCAGTTCGGTCTGCAGCCATTTCAGGATGATGGAGGTGTCGAGGCCGCCGGAATAGGCGAGCACGACCTTTTTCACGTCTTTCCACTTCGACATTTTCTGATCCGGTCCTTCCAGTCGCGGAAAGGCCACGGCGGCACTCCGCTTTCGGCGGGCACTATTAGCAGGAAAGGCAAAGCGGGCAAGCTTTGCGGGGCGTGAATCACGCTGGCGCGGCAATCTGGTTTCGGCTAGCTTGCGCCGTTCTCAGCCGGGCCCGAAAAAATGTCGTTCATTCCCGATACTGCCATCATCATCCAGTTCGCCATCGCCACCTTCATCATCGCGATCACGCCCGGTCCCGACATGACGCTGTTCGTCGGGCGCGCGCTTTCGGAGGGACGGGCTGCCGGCTTTGCCTGCATGTTCGGGGCGATGACCGGCATCATCATCCATACGGCGCTGGTGGCGCTGGGCCTGTCGGCGCTGATCGTCGCTTCGCCGCAGGCGTTCCTGGCGTTGAAGATCGGCGGAGCCGGCTATCTGGTGTGGCTTGCCTATCAGGCGATAAGGCACGGCTCGGCGTTTTCGCCCGACATGACGAAGCGCGCGCCGCGCTCGCTGTTCCAGAACTGGGCGACCGGGCTTGGCATCAATCTGCTCAACCCGAAGATCATCCTGTTCTTCATGACCTTCCTGCCGCAGTTCGTTTCCGCGCATGACCCGCATGCGCCGGGAAAGCTGTTCTTCCTCGGCGTTCTGTTCATCCCGCTGTCGCTGCCGCTGACTGTGCCGATGGTGATCGCCGCCGACAAATTCGCCGGGCTTTTGAAGAAGAACCCGACGGTGACGCGCATCGTCGACTATCTGTTTGCCGGCGTGTTCTCGGCCTTTGCGCTGAAGATCCTTACGGCGCAGGCGAAGTAACGCTCAGCGTTCCTTGATGCGCCGGGCAGGCACGCCGGCGTAGACGCCGAATGGCTTGGTCGATCTGGTGACCACCGCGCCGGCAGCGATGACGCAGCCCTTTGCGATGTGGACGCCGTCGAGCACGGTCGCATGGGCGCCGATCCAGACGTCGTCCTCTATCACCACGCCCTTGCGGCTGAGCCCCTGCGTGTGGATCGGCGCATCGCGATCCCTGAAGACGTGATTGAAGGAAACGATGGCGCAGTGGGAGGCGATCCTCACATGGTTGCCGACGGTAAGCGTGCCCTGTCCGTGAAGTATGGTGAATGGGTTGATCGAGACATGGTCACCCAGCGTGATGCGGCCGCCGCCGCCGGTGCGGAACAGGACATGCTCCTCGATGAGGCAATGGTCGCCGATAACCACGGAACCGCCTTGGCCCACCTCGATACTGGCGCTGCTCTTCACGCGCGTGCCCACGCCGATCGCGTAGTTGTTGCGCCAGGCCCGGTAGGTGTTGCTCAGATCCTTGAAGCGCGAACTTATTTTCTTGCGAAGCGTCAATGATGACTTCCTGATGATGATGACGATCAAAACCCCCATCAGGGCGTTTCAATGGCCGGAAGTCATCGTTGCTTGTTGAAATCGTTTTTCCAGCTTCCGGCCGAGTTGCCGGCGACCAGCCAGTAGGCGATGCCGCCGATAAGCCCGGTGCCGATGAGCAGCATGGCCATGCGCGGGTCGTCGGTGAAGCGGGTGTCCGGGGTGAAGCCGCCTTCGGCGTCTCCGATCCTGAGGGTGGCAAGGTGGCGCAGGAAGCCCATGACGACCAGCGAAACCACGCCACCGCCCAGCGCATGGGTCAGCCAGTCGCGCTTGCCGAGCAGTTCGGTGAGTACGATGACGATCATGGCCGGGACGAAGGCGTAATAGGCGGTGATCAGCGCGACGAAGGGAATGCCGGCGGCAAATGATGCCGTGACCGCCCATGGCGGCGCATCAGCGAAGAAACCGGCCGCGCCGAGCATCATGACGTTGAAGAAGGCAGCTGCTGCAAAGGCGGCGACGATATAGCCGATGAGGATGACGAACAGCCGGCCGAGGATGAGGAGGATGTTGGTCACGATGTTTGCGGCCTGAATCCGAGAGATACGGCTTTAACGGTCAACCACCAATATACCAGACTGCCTACCATGAAGGACGGCAGTAATGAGAGGCCAAAAAAAAGCAGATCCGGCAGCGGTTCGATCCCCAATTGATCCAGAACGACCAATCCAAAAAATATCGCCCACAACGATATTCCGGCCGAAGCAAAATACCGCCAATTGGTCACTCGCCTCCATTCTGCCCAAAGAATGGGTGGAAGTGTAAAAACGAGTAAGAGCACGGCCCATATAACCGCGATCATGGTGGTTGTGTTTATGCTTTCGCCTAAAGTCCACGTTGGGACGCCTCGCATGCTGTCGATGATCCAACTGATTATCGCGAGCGTCACCCCAAGACACAGGGAAGCGGCCATATAGGCAGACACAATAACTGCGATCCGACAACCGATGGCGGCGATCCCGGTCATGGCTCGACCTTGACCGCAGGCAGGCCGGCCTTGCGGCCCGCGACCACCCAATAAGCCGCCCCACCGCCTAGACCGGCGAGCAGCAGGATAGCCGGCATCAGCGGCTCAAGGCTTTCGCTGCCGGAGCCGAGGTAATGCGTCAGCACGTAGGCGCAGGCGGCGGCGAGGCCGATGAGGAGGCCGGCTGCCGCATAATAGTGCCATCGGTGCCAGCCATAGAACTCGCTGACAAGGGCGCTGGCCAGTCCGGGCAGGAAGGCATAGCGCGCAATCATGAGGGCCAGGAACGGGATCGCGGCCAGCCGGTTTTCGCGGGCAATGTCAGGAACGTCCTGAGCGGCTGCCAGGAGATTGGTCTGCTGGAGGCCCTGAACGATCCCGGCGGCGACCAGGCAGGCTGCAAGAAAACCGAACCAGACGGCGAAGAAGCGCCGAACCATGGCAAGCGGTCGGCTCACGCCTCGCCGTGCCCTGCGATCATCATGGCTTCGAGTGCGAGCCGCTCGGTCTTCTTCATGCGCTCGGATTCGGACTTCAGCTGGCCGCAGGCCGCAAGAATGTCGCGGCCGCGCGGGGTGCGGATCGGGGAGGCATAGCCGGCATTGTTGATGTAGTCGGCGAACTTCTCGATCGTCTCCCAGTCCGAGCACTGGTAGTTGGTGCCGGGCCATGGGTTGAACGGGATCAGGTTGATCTTGGCCGGAACGCCCTTCAGCAGCTTGATCAGCGCCTTGGCGTCTTCGATGGAATCGTTGACGTCCTTCAGCATCACATATTCGAAGGTGATGCGGCGCGCATTGGACAGGCCGGGATAGGCGCGGCAGGCGGCGATCAGTTCCTTCAGCGGATACTTCTTGTTGATCGGCACCAGCATGTCGCGCAGATCGTCATTGGTGGCGTGCAGCGAGATCGCCAGCATGACGCCGATCTCCTCGCCGGTGCGGAAGATTTCGGGCACGACGCCGGAGGTCGACAGCGTGATGCGGCGCTTCGACAGCGACAGCCCGTCGCCGTCGGAGGCGATCAGCAGGGCCTTCTTGACCTCTTCGAAATTGTAGAGCGGCTCACCCATGCCCATCATGACGATGTTGGAGATTTTTCGCCCTTCCGCCGGCACGATGGCGCCGTCCGGCGTGTCGCGGTCGGGGAAGTCGCCGAGCCGGTCGCGCGCCGACATCAGCTGCGTCAGGATTTCCTCCGCCGTCAGGTTGCGCACGAGCTTCTGCGTGCCGGTGTGGCAGAAGGAGCAGGTCAGCGTGCAGCCAACCTGCGAAGAAATGCACAGTGTGCCGCGCCCTTCCTCGGGGATGTAGACGGTCTCGATCTCTACGGGACGGCCGGCGCCGCGCGGCGGGAATCGAAAGAGCCATTTGCGCGTGCCGTCTGAGGAAATCTGTTCTTCGACGATTTCCGGCCGAGCGATGGTGAAATGCTGATCGAGGGCCCCGCGCAGATCCTTCGAGATGTTGAACATATGGGCGAAGTCGGAGACGCCGCGCACATAGAGCCAGTGCCAGAGCTGCTGGCTGCGCATTTTTGCCTGCCGCTCTGGCACGATGCCGGCGGCAATCAGCGCCTCGGCCATCTCGGCACGCGTCAGCCCGACCAGCGAAGCCTTGGCGGGGGTGGCAGCGCGGGCGCGCAATGCGTCGCGGGTTGTGTCTGCGGTGAGATCGAACGAAAGAGCCATGATACCGGTAATCGGGGTTGATGCGGTCGCGACGAGGCGATCCTGTGCGCCGCACATATCACGAGATCGCGGCGGCGTCACGGCCCCGCAGATGGGGAGGCTATGCGGCGTTTCCAAGACGTATGGCCAGAGAGGATGTCAAATACCGGCCAGCGGGGGCGGGGCTTCAAAAAGAAAAGGCCGGGCGTTTCGGCCCGGCCAGTTGGAAGTGCTGAAAAGATAGAACGCTTACTTGCAGGTGGCGATCGAGGAGAGTGCCGCCGAAATGCCCTTGAGCGAGAAGACGTAGCTGGTCGGATTGCCACGGCCGGATTTGGCGGCGATCTTCATGTCGGCGCCGCCCTTCATGGCGGCGATCAGCAGCGGCTCCTCGGCGGCGTTTTCCACCCAGGCCGATTTTCCGCGCGTGAACATGGAGAAGGATTTGTCGCCGACCGTGACGGTGACCTTGGAGTTCGCCTGGAAATCGTAAGAGGCGATGAATTGCGGCTCATAGGAGATCGACTGGCCGGGGCGCTGGCTGACGAAGAAGAAGATGTCGCCATGGTCGAGCGTTGCCGGCTGCTTGTCGGTCGGCACGGTCAGCACGTAGCAGACCTTGCCGTTGTTGGCCTGGTAGCTGTAGGTGCCCCAGGCATTGTGCTGGCCGATCTTGGTTGCCGACTGGGCAAAGGACGGCGCCGCGCCCGCGACCAGGATGAGGCTCGATAAAAGGACAGTCAGTCGGCGCATTGTTTTTGGTTTCCCTGTATTTCGCATTGTGGTGCGCAAGCAGGCCGGTCCGCCCTGCCCGTTTGGGTTCATTTTGATTTAATCTGGGTTACCAAAGGGTGAATGTTCCCTGAAAAAAGGATCATTACCACCAAAGGTATAACCGCCTCGCGCATGCAAGCCTCGCCGTCGAGACCTGCAAGCACCGTCCCTTGGTTGTGGTTGAAGACCACGAAAACGGCAAGAATTTGACTTTTCTTTTCAGGCTGCAATCTGGATGTCAACGCCGCTGCGCGCAACGTCCGGCCGGTCAGTCCAGTTCTTCAAGGGCTTCCTTGGCGGCAAGGCGATGCGCCGGGGTGATGTGCGCACGCACGGCGGCAATCGCAGCCGACAGAACCGCGATATCGTCGGTGAAGCCGAGGCCGAAGATGATGTCGGGAATGGCGTCGGTCGGCAGCACGAAATAGGCGAGAGCGCCGAGCAGGATGCCCTTGGCGCGCAGCGGCGTCTTGCTGTCGAGCGCGCAGTAATAGGCAGCTATCACGTCCTCCATGAAGGGGACATGACGCGCCGCGCGCTTGGCGGTGTGCCAGAATCTGTCGCGGACGCGCTTCTCGTCGCCACGCAAACCGTTGGTGTCGAAATTTCCCGCCTTGGCCATTCCGTTACTCCTGTCGCCCGGAATGTGGGAAAGCGTGAAGGGCTGCGCAAGAGATAGGGGTCAAAAACCGGCAAAACCGTCCATCTTGCCGGCCAGCTCGAAGTCGAGGCGGCTGAGGCCGTCGGCATCATGCGTGGTTAGCGTCACGTCGACGGTCTTGTAGACATTCGACCATTCGGGGTGATGGTCCATGGTTTCGGCGGCAAGGGCTGCGCGGGTCATGAAGGCAAAGGCCTCGCTGAAATCGGCGAAGACGAATTTTTTGGAGATCGCGGCACCCTCGCGGTCCAGGCTCCAGCCTTTCACCCCGGCCAAAGCCTTGTCCACGGCATCCCTGTCAAGTTTCTGTCTGGCCATTTCGCGCTTCCGTGCTATCGCTTGTCGGTTCTTATCATAGTGTCGGCACGATGATCGCAAAGTCCCAGACGTCCATTCTTTTCGTATGCCTCGGCAATATCTGCCGTTCGCCGCTGGCCGAGGGCGTTTTTCGCGCGGTGATTTCCGAGCGCGGCGTCGCTGATGACTTCCTGCTCGACTCTGCCGGCACCGGCGGCTGGCACCAAGGTTCGGCGCCCGATCCGCGTTCGGTGGCGATCGCAGCCGACCACGGCCTCGACATTTCGACGCAGAAGGCGCGCAAGGTGGTGTCGGCCGATTTCCAGCGCTTCGACCTGATCCTGGGAATGGATCGTTCCAATGTCGATGATCTCAGGCGGGCCGCACCGCCGGAGGCGCGGGACAGGGTCCATCTGTTCCTCGACTTTGCCGATGGCAAGGGGAAGGACGTGCCCGACCCGTATTACGGTGGTGCAGACGGCTTCGCCGATGTCTACCGCATGATCCGCAATGCTTCGGAATCGCTGGCCGACAGGCTGGAGCGCGAATCGCCACCCGTGAGCGGCCAGGCCTCCTCGACGATATAGGGTCCGCCGCCGACCGAATCGCGCGACGACATCAGCACGAAGCGCCCGACCTTGAAGGGTACGGTGGAGAAATTGCCGCGCGCCGAAAGATATTGCGCGACATCCAGCGGGCTGGAATTGCGCAACCGCGCCAGCGTGACATGGGGCGAGAATTTGCGTGGGTCGGCCGGTATCCCGAGGCGCTGGCAGATGCGCTCGATCTCGGCCTGAAGCGCGTAGAGGTCGGGCGAGGTTTGCACCCCGGCCCAGACCGCATGCGGCTTTTTCGAGCCGAAGGCGCCGACGCCGGAAAGCTTCATCTGGAAGGACGGTCGTCGGATCCGGTCGAGGGCATTGGCGATCTCGTCGGCGACGTGGCCTTCGATATCGCCGAAGAAGCGCAGAGTGAGGTGATAGTTTTCGACGTCGATCCAGCGGGCTCCCGGCAGACCTCCACGCAGCAGTGAAAGTGAAAGCGCTGCGTCACGCGGGATTTCGAGGGCGGTGAAAAGTCTTGGCATCGCTGCCTCCCCGAATCGAACTCTTGATGTCTAGCGAATCACCGATCCGCAATGTGAGCAAGCTGTTTGTTTGTCATGTCGGTGCGATGACATCGTCATCAACATGGTTGATCAGGATTTGTTCGCATTGGCCGAAATCGTCTTCTCGACCACCGGCAGCATGCGTTCGACCATGCGGTCTACACCGGTGGCGTTGGGGTGCATGCCGTCTTCCAGCAATGCGGTCTTGTCGGCAGCGACGCCGTCGAGGAAGAACGGATAGAGCGTGGCGCCGTATTTTTCGGCAAGTTTCGGATAGATCGTGCCGAACTGCTCGCCATAAGAGTGGCCGAGATTGGGCGCTGCGACCATGCCGGCCAGAAGCACCGGAATATTGCGCTCCTTGAGCCGGGCCAGCATCTTGTCGAGGTTCTGTTCGACGATCTCAGGGTCGATGCCGCGCAGCATGTCGTTGGCGCCAAGCTCCAGTATGACAAGCTCCGTGCCGTCGGGAATGGACCAGTCGAGGCGCGACAGGCCGCCGCTGGTGGTGTCGCCGGAGACGCCGGCATTGGTGATCACGACATCGTGACCATTGTTGCGTAGCGCCTTTTCAAGCTTTTCGGGAAAGCTCTCGCCGGGGTTGAGGCCATATCCGGCCATGAGACTGTCGCCGAAGCCGACTATCTTGAACGGTTCGGCCCAAACCGGGGTGTTTGCCGTGAAAAAGGCAAGAGATGCGGCAAAGAGTGCGAAAATCAGATGTTTCAATGCCATGTGTCAAAGCCCATATGACGAATAAATTCCTGCCGCTTTCATTTCCATATAGGACAGATTTGCCGTGACAGAAGCCGTCATCGACCTGAAGGATGTTTCGCTGACACTGGGCACGGGGGCGTCGTCCGTCCATGTGCTGAAGGGTGTGAGCCTGACGGTGACTGCCGGCGAGGCAACCGGCATCGTCGGCCCGTCGGGTTCCGGCAAGTCGACGCTGTTGATGGTTCTGGCCGGGCTGGAAGGGGTCGATTCGGGAACGGTACGAATTGCCGGCGAGCTTCTGAACGGCAAGAGCGAGGACCAGATCGCGGCGTTTCGCGGCCGCAATGTCGGTATCGTCTTCCAGTCCTTCCACCTCATTCCCAACATGACGGCGCTGGAAAATGTCGCCGTGCCGTTGGAGCTGGCGGGAAAGCGCGACGCTTTCGCCATTGCCGAGCGCGAACTGGCGTCGGTGGGCCTGGCCGACCGGGTGACGCATTATCCGGGCGAGCTTTCGGGCGGCGAGCAGCAGCGCGTTGCGATCGCCCGGGCGCTGGCGCCGGAGCCGCGCATTCTCATCGCCGACGAGCCGACCGGCAATCTCGACCAGGCGACGGGGCGGCAGATTGCCGATCTTCTGTTCGCCAAGGCCAAGGAACGCGCCATGACGCTGGTTCTGGTCACGCATGATCCTTCGCTTGCCGCGCGCTGCACGCGGCAGGTGGCGATGCGCTCGGGCCGGATCGAAGCCGAGCCGCCGCTTGCCGTCGTTTCGGCTTGAGGCGGCTGCCGATGCCGTTTTCGCAAACCCTCAAACTCGCCGTCCGTTTCTCGCTGCGCGAAATGCGCGGCGGGTTTTCCGGCTTTCTGATCTTCCTCACCTGCATCGCGCTTGGCGTCGCGGCAATCGGCGGCGTCAATTCGGTGGCGCGGTCGATCACGGCAGGCGTGGCCAATGAGGGGCAGTCGCTGCTCGGCGGCGACCTGCGCTTCCAGCTCAACCAGCGCGAGGCGACTGCCGACGAAAGCGCCTTCCTGAAGGGATTGGGCACGCTGTCGGAAAGCGCGAACATGCGCTCTATGGCGCGGCTGGAGGATGGTTCCGACCAGTCGCTGGCCGAGGTGAAGGCCGTTGACGGCGTCTACCCGCTGTTCGGGGCGCTGGTGACGGAGCCGGCACTGTCGCGCGATGCGATGTTCGGTGAAAGGGACGGCGTGTTCGGCGCTGCGGCTTCCGACCTTTTGTTCGAACGGCTCAGCATAAAGCTAGGCAGCCGGATAAAGCTCGGCTCTGCCACCTTCGAACTGCGCGCCAAGATCACCACGGAGCCGGACGCGGTTTCGGAAGGCTTCGGCTTTGCGCCGCGCCTGATGGTGTCGCTGGATGGCCTGCGCGCCTCCGGCCTCGTCCAGCCCGGCAGCCTGGTCGAATATGCCTACAAGGTGCGGCTGGCAGACGGCAGCAGCGAGGCGGCGGTGACTTCCGTGCGCGATGAAGCGACCGAAAAGTTTCCGCAGGCAGGCTGGAGCGTGCGTACCCGCACCAATGCGGCACCCGCACTTTCCTCCAACATCGAGCGTTTCTCGCAGTTCCTGACGCTGGTCGGGCTCACCGCGCTGGTCGTCGGCGGGGTGGGCGTCGCCAATGCCGTGCGTGCCTATCTCGATGGCAAGCGCGGCGTCATCGCCACCTTCAAGAGCCTCGGCGCCTCGGGCGGCTTCGTCTTCACCGTCTATCTCGTGCAGATCCTGATCATCGCCGGCATCGGCATCGTCATCGGGCTGGTCGTCGGCGCACTGATGCCGTTTGCGGCGAGTGCTGCCCTTTCCACCGTCATACCGGTGCCCGCGGAAGGCGGCATCTATCCCGGCGCGCTGGCGATGGCAGCACTCTTCGGCCTGCTGGTGACGCTGGCCTTTGCGCTGCTGCCGCTCGGCCGGGCGCGCGACGTGCCGGCGACCGCGCTGTTTCGCGAGATGGGCTTTGGCGGTGGTGGCTTGCCGCGCCGGGTCTATGTCGTCGGTGCGCTGGGGATCGCAGCCCTTCTGGCGCTGCTCGCTATCTGGTTTTCGGGCGACCGGCGCATCGCCGCGATCTTCGTCGGCGCGACGATCTTCGCCTTCATCGTGTTGCGCAGCGTCGGTGTCGGCGTGCAGTGGCTGGCGCGAAAAAGCCCGCGCCTGCGCTCGACAGCACTCAGGCTTGCCGTCGGCAACATCCATCGTCCCGGTGCGCTGACGCCGTCGGTGGTGCTGTCGCTGGGGCTCGGCCTGACGCTGCTGGTGACGCTGGCGCTGATCGACGGCAATCTGCGCCAGCAGATCGCCGGCAGCCTGCCGAAACAGGCGCCGAACTTCTTCTTCGTCGATATCCAGAGCACGGATGTCGACGCCTTCTCGGCGCTGGTCGAGAAGGAAGCACCGGACGGCAAGCTGGTGCGCGTGCCGATGCTGCGCGGCCGCGTCATGGCGCTGAACGGCGTCGACGTGCAGAAGCTGACCGTGCCGCCGGCAGGCGCCTGGGTGCTGCGCGGCGACCGTGGCCTGACCTATGCCAAGAACCAGCCTGAGAACTCGACGCTGAGCGCCGGCACGTGGTGGCCGGAGGATTATTCGGGCGAGCCGCTGGTTTCCTTCGCGGCGGAAGAAGCCGGCGAGCTCGGCCTGAAGCTCGGCGACACGGTGACGGTGAATGTGCTTGGCCGCAACGTGACGGCAAAGATCGCCAATTTCCGCGAAGTGCAGTGGGAATCGATGGGCATCAATTTCGTCATGGTGTTTTCGCCCAACACATTTGCCGGCGCGCCGCACTCATGGCTGGCGACACTTTTGACGCCGAAGGCCGACAGCGCCGAGGAAACGCGCCTGCTCAACGCGGTCACCCGCGCCTTTCCCGCCGTGACCACGGTGCGGGTCAAGGATGCGCTGGAGGTGGTCAACCGCATCGTCGGCCAGCTCGGCACGGCGATCCGCGCGGCGGCAAGCGTGGCGCTGATCGCGTCGGTGCTGGTGCTGGCCGGCGCGCTCGCCGCCGGCAACCGGGCGCGGGTCCATGATGCGGTGGTGCTGAAGACGCTGGGCGCGACGCGGCGCACGCTGATTGCTGCCTTCTCGCTCGAATACATGCTGATCGGTTTGGCGACGGCGGTGTTCGCGCTCGCTGCCGGCGGCGTCGCGGCGTGGTTTGTTGTCGCACGAATCATGACGCTGCCTTCGCGTT
This sequence comes from Mesorhizobium sp. YR577, assembly GCF_900116595.1. Taxonomy (NCBI): domain Bacteria; kingdom Pseudomonadati; phylum Pseudomonadota; class Alphaproteobacteria; order Hyphomicrobiales; family Phyllobacteriaceae; genus Mesorhizobium; species Mesorhizobium sp. YR577. Next base: position 217,050 of record NZ_FPBI01000012.1, read on the forward strand.
TTCTACCCGAGGTGGCGGTGGCAACGATCCTGATCGCGCTCGCCGTCACGGTAGGCATCGGCCTGATCGGCACATGGAGAGTGTTGGGACACAAGGCGGCACCGGTGCTGCGGAATCTGTAGCGGGTCGCCCTGTCAATCGATCGAAGGAGCTAGGCGCGGCTAGTCCTGATGGCAAAAAAGGGTATTTTTTGGCCATTTCCTGCAATCACGCGGCATTGCGGGGTGTAACGGGTCTTGTTCTCGTCAAAAAGAATCATCATATTTGCCGCAGGCATGCTGGAGTCCCGCCAGCGGCGCCTGGGTTCATTTGAACCTGACACCCGACGGGGCAGAAGCAATAGAGGAAATCAATGGCTGACCTTCGCAACTATCAGACGCATGTCGCAAACGCGGGTACCCGCGCCGACAGCGTCATCGACGAGGGCCTGCGCGCCTACATGCTCAAGGTTTACAACCTTATGGCGCTTGGGCTCGCAATCACCGGTGTGGCCGCTCTCGCCACCATGATGATGGCGACCACCAACGATCCGGCGACCGCCGTCGCCACACTTGCCAACGGCAAGATGCTGACCAACCTCGGTGTGGCCCTTTATGGTTCACCGCTGAAGTGGGTTGTCATGCTCGCTCCGCTCGGCATGGTGTTCTTCCTGAGCGCCCGTATCCAGTCGATGAGTGTTTCCGGCGCGCAGACCGCGTTCTGGGTCTTCGCCGCCCTCATGGGCCTGTCGCTGTCGTCGATCTTCCTGGTCTTCACGGCGCAGAGCATCACGCAGACCTTCTTCGTGACCGCCGCCGCCTTCGGTGCGCTGTCGCTGTTCGGCTACACCACCAAGCGTGACCTGACCGGCATGGGCACCTTCCTGGTGATGGGCGTGTTCGGCCTGATCATCGCCATGGTCGTCAACATCTTCCTGGGCTCGCCGGCCCTGCAGTTCGCCATTTCGGCTATCGGCGTGCTGATATTCTCCGGCCTCACCGCCTACGACACGCAGAAGATCAAGGAAATGTATTTCGAGGGTGACGACGTGCTCGTTGCCGGCCGCAAGGCCATCATGGGCGCGCTGACGCTCTATCTCGACTTCATCAACCTGTTCACCTTCCTGCTGCAGTTCCTCGGCAACCGCGAGTAATCGCGACCGCTGCTGGACCAGCAACAAGACGAGGGCGGCCCAAAAGGCCGCCCTTTTCTTTTATGGAACACTCTGCTCAAATTCGGGCACGTCAATTAGAGTGCATAAATTATGAGCAGCATCAATATCAGGCCAGCAGAGGCTTCGGACCTCGATTCGATTACGGAGATCTACGCGGACGCGGTCGATCACGGCACGGCGAGCTACGAACTGGAGCCGCCATCACGGGTAGAAATGGGCGAGCGATTCGCCAGCCTGCGAGCAGAGGGGTACCCCTATGTCGTCGCCGAAGAGGGTGGCCGAATCATCGGCTATGCCTATGCCGGAGCCTTCCGCGCCCGTCCGGCCTACCGCTTCATCGTCGAGAATTCCATCTATGTCGCGCCGCAAGCCAAGGGCAAGGGCGTCGGCCGGGCGCTGCTTGAACGGCTGATCGCTGAAGCGACCGCGCTAGGCTTCCGGCAGATGATCGCGGTGATCGGCGACGGCTCGCCGCAGAGCCCGTCCGTCAGGCTGCATGAGAAGCTGGGCTTCATCCATTCAGGCAAGCTGGAAGGGTCGGGCTACAAGCATGGCCGCTGGCTCGACACGGTGTTCATGCAGTTTCCGATGAATGGCGGTGCCGGCCTGCAGCCCGATCCAGACTCGCTGCCGGAGCGGAAGTTTCGCGGAAAAGTATAGCGAAATCAGGCTTCTACGAGTTTCAACGTCTTGTCGAAGACGCCGAGAACGCGGGCGAGCTCATGCCCGCGCTTGAGGATCAGGCCGCCGGCTGCGACGACGCTGAAGGCACCCTGCTTGCGGGCGAGCTTGGGGTTCTTGATGATCTGGAACAGCGGCGTCTCGCTGGCGCGCCGGAATACGGAGAACACGGCGCGGTCGGGAAGGCGGTCTATGGCATAGTCGCGCCATTCGTTTGCGGCGACCATCCGGCCATACAGACGAAGAATCTGCTCGAGCTCACGCCTCTCGAAGGAAACCGGTAGCTCCTGCCGCTCGCGCCTGGCCTCGTGAAGGGGAATCAATATTGCTGATTCCTGCCCATCCTCCGCTCCACCTCCGCGATCGGTCATGCAGCTTAACCTTCCGTGACAGTTTGGCGACAAGAGAGTCGCGCTTTCGCCCGTGAAAAGCAAGCCCCGCCGCTCGAATACGCCCTAGGGTAGAATCAAGCCGGGTTCCTGTAACAAATCCGTACACTCTGTTTTTATAGGTGATACGCTGCCACAATTCTGACACCTTTTGCACAAGCTGCCGCCTCAATGTCAGTCGACTTTGCGGGTGTTGCCTGAGACGGTTCGGTCCGGCACCGGCCTGTAAACCCCAAGCCCCCCGCCCACGGGTCAGAGTCGGATCGAACCAACCTCAGCTTCCTCAAGGAGGCTGAGTGCGACGATCCCAAATAAATTGGAACCGGTGTCAGCTCAGTTTGGCCCCGGTTTTTTGTTGGCTGAATGCCGGCGGCCGCCGCATTCGGCTTGCAAAGAAGTATCTCGCTGGCTGCTTCAGATGGCGCCCGGCACGGCTAGTCAGATGCGGTTGCCGTCCGGCTTGCGGTAGATGGCGGCGCCCAGGACCGGGCCGGGCATGCCATCCTTGCCGACTGCCTGGAGCAGCACGGCGAAGCCGCCCTTGGTGGCGATCTTGGTTGCCGGCAGTTCATACCGGGCGGCCTTGCCGTGCCACATTCCGGCGCTCTGGATATCGGACACCGCGTTGACATACGTGACCGTGCGGCCCTTGTTTTCGCCCCGGGGCACGGCAATTGCCTGAGGCGCATCGAAATAGACCAGAACGACATGGGCCTTGGCAGAGCTCTGGTTCGCCGCCGATCCCGTTTCGATGACCAGGCTTTCGCCGGTAAGCTTGACGCTCACGTCGACGCTGAGGCCTTGCTCGGCTTTGTTCAGCTCGTCGAACGCATCCAGTATGTCGTCGCGCTTGGCGCCGTTGACGTGGATGCGGCCGTTGATCACTGCCTGGGGGGTGTAGACGGAGCGCGTCCCGAAGGAGCGCATATAGGCGTATTGGCGGTCGGTGCTGTCGGGGCTGCTGAGGGTGTCGCGCCAGCCGAGATAATCCCAATAGTCGACATGATAGGCGAGCGCCACGTAGTCACCGCCGGTAGCGAATTTTTCGAACAAAGCGTCGGCCGGGGGGCAGGAACTGCAGCCCTGGCTGGTGAACAGCTCGATCACGCCGGCAGGCCGCGTGCCGTCGGCTGCCGCCGCCGCCGTAAGGGCCGGCATCGCCAGCGCTACCACCGCCAGCCGAGAGAAAAAACGCAATTCCATGGTCGTTCCACAATCCCCACCGGCCTTTGGCCGAGTTTTTCATTGCCGAAACAATAGGCAGTGCGGCAATCAACGGGAAGTCACGTTGCGGTGACATAGTGACCTGGACGTGCCTTATAGTGTTGTAACGAGTGGTAAAGGTGCCAAGGCTAACGTTAGGGATATTGAAGCGCCAGCCAAAGAACTTTCGAGAATGCCCAACACCCTTTTCGATCATGTTGATCTCTACTGCGAAAGATTGGGCCCGGAACTCTGGGCGGAGCCGGCCAACGCCCTGACAAATCTGGCCTTTGTTATCGCAGGCTTGTGGGGCGTGCGGGAAGTGCGCAGGCGCGGCACCGGCACGTTTGCCGAAGTGCTGGCGTGGTGGGCGGTGGCAATCGGCATCGGCTCGGCCCTGTTCCATACCTTCGCCAATCGACTGACGATCTGGGCCGATGTGCTGCCGATTGCCGGCTTCACTCTTGCCTACACGCTCTTGAACCTGCGCCGCTTCCTCGGCTTCGGCTGGCCGAAGGCGGTCGCGATCTTCGTGGGCTTCTACGCTGTGGTCGGATTTCTCACCTTCATGGTGCCCGACTGGCTGCGGCAGGCCTCGAACGGCTCGACGGGCTATCTGCCGCCGTTCCTGGCCCTGATCTTCTTCGGCATTCTGGTGACGGCGCATGGCAATCGCGCCGGCTGGTACAATCTGGCCGCAGCGGCGATCTTCGTCGCCTCGGTCACGTTCCGCGCCATCGATCCCGTGGTGTGCGATGCGTTTCCGCTGGGCACCCACTTCCTGTGGCACATCCTGAACGGGCTGATGCTGGGCGTGCTGTTGATGGCCGTCGCAAAGTATGGTGGTTTGCGCCGGACATCGCAACAATAGCTCCATCTTGCCGATCAGGAATTTCAGCGATGACAGCATCAGGCACAAGCATGCGCCCCGACGCGCGGGCGCGACGGCTCAAGGCCGGCCATTTCAGCGAGCTTGTCGTCATCGACCGCGACGGCGGGCAGCCTCGCGTCGTCTATGACAGCGGTGAACTGATCGAGGCGCCGAACTGGACGCCGGACGGCAAATGGCTGGTCTACAATGCCGACGGGCGCCTGTTCCGCATCTCGCTCGACGGCAGCGACGGGCCGCACCGCATCAACAGCGCGCCGGTCGAAAACCTCAACAACGATCACGTGATCGCGCCCGACGGGCAGAGCATCTTCGTCACCGCTTATGACGGCCATCTCTACGTCCTGCCGTTTGCGGGCGGCGTGCCGACAAGGGTCTCCCGGGAGACGGAGCGCGGCCTGCGCCACTATCTGCATGGCATCTCGCCCGATGGCGCGACGCTCGCCTATGTCGGCATGTACCGCACGCCCGAGGGCGTGGCGACGACCTGGATCTGCACGATGGCGGCTGCGGGCGGCGGTGATGTCTTTCTCACCGACGGGGCCTGTCCGGTGGATGGGCCGGAATTTTCGGCGGACGGGGAATGGATCTATTTCAACTCGGAGGCGGCAGCGGAGAGGCCCGGCCACGCGCAGATCTTCCGCATGCGCCGTGATGGCAGCAGGCTGGAGCAGTTGGCGCATGATGCTCGGGTGAACTGGTTTCCGCATCCATCGCCGGATGGCTCGCTGGTGGCCTATCTGAGCTATCCGGAAGGCACGACGGGACACCCCGCCGACCGCGCCGTGATCCTGCGCATGATGGACCCGGAGGGGAACAACGGCCGCGACCTCGATGCCTTCGATGGCGGGCAGGGAACGATCAACGTCAATTCCTGGTCGCCCGATTCGCGCTGCCTCGCTTATGTCCGGTATCCGAGGTACGGCTGAAGCGTTTCATATCTTGGCGGAAACAGCCCGGCGCAGACTCTCCCCCACTCCGTCTCGGCTTCGCCGAGCCACCTCTCCCCCGATCGACGGGGGAGAGGAAACGCCGTCGGCAATGCTGGGCGCCCTTCCTCTCCCCTTTTGAGGGGGAGCAACCATGTTTGCGTCATCGCGTATGGACTGGTGTCCAAGGTGTTCCCCTTGCGATGACGGCATTGGCCAGAATGGCGAGTTTTCGGG